>NZ_JACJUP010000676.1:0-3826 GCF_014748295.1 Planktothrix sp. FACHB-1355
ATTAGCTCATACAAATTCCGCGACTTTTCAGAGATGGAATCAATGCGATCGCCATCTTGCTCGTCTAGTGTAAAACCGAACACCTTCGCATTTTCTTCTATATGTTCGGATATGCTGAGTCTAGCACCGACGATCGCACCACCCACCGCTGGTTTATCCAGAATATAACGCACAGCTACATTGGCAATACTTACGCCATGTTTATCTGCTATTTGCTTGAGTGTATTCAGCAGTTCTTGGAAGAGGTTCCACCCTCCCCAAGCATCGACCATATTTTTGTATTTTCTCAAGCTAACGGTGAAAAGATCTCCCCCTCGCGGTTCGGGACGACCCAAATATTTCTCCGACAACAAACCGCCACAAAGTGTCCCGTAAGCAAACAGCTTAATATCGTGTTGCTGACAGAATTCGATCGTACTTACTTCCGGACGGCGATCGACTAAAGAAAATTGCACCTGATTGGATACAATTTTTATCCCTGCATCGGTGATAATTTTTAAATGCTCGGTATCGAAATTGGTTAAAGCTAGATGTTTAATTTTTCCTTCTGCCTGAAGTTCCGCCATGTATTTTAGGGCATCCAGGTAGTTTTTATCCCTATATTCCCACCAGTGAAACTGTACCATATCCAAACTGGGTACATCCATTCTTTTGAGGGATATATTAATGTTATCTTCGACTACTTTACGAGTCATTTTGCTGGGGCGAGGTACCCATTTGGTGAAAGCTTGGAGATTTGATAAAGCTGCTTGGCCCCGATTAGCAATTAATTGCCGTCTGAACTCGCCAATAAAATCTTCTGCGGGGCCATAATGGTCTGCTAAGTCCCAAGTGGTAAAACCCGCATCCATGTACTCGAACATATGAGAAATAGCGGTTTTTTGGTCAATTTTTCCATGAGCGCCCGATACTTGCCACATACCATTGAGGATACGGCAAATGTTCAGATCGGGGGTAAGTTGCAGTCGGCTTGATGCAGGTAGTTTCATGGCGATCGCTTAGATTTTGAACTTTAGCTGTTGAGGTAATTCATGAATTACCCCAACAGGCATATATATCTTATCTATTTGAGTCCACTTAAGTGGACTTTCGCTATTAGCTGGAAACTTGAGTTCCCAGCGGGATTAAAGCACAGGTGCAAGATGTGACAAAAATCAAAACTGAACCCAAGTGCCGTGGAAACCATAAGGCACGCGAGTAGGAATCGAGATTCTAGCAACAGGTTCGGCGGTTATTTCTTTAGCGCTTACTACGACTAACTCCGAACTCTCTTTGTCATCGTCGTAAACAAATGTGACCAACCAGCCGTCATCTTCATCAGTAGCATCTGGTTGAGGAACAAATACTGCCTCGCCTCCATAACGTCCTTTCCCAAATTCGTGAATTTGGGAAGTACCGCTAACAAAGTCGTACTTGATGAAGCCATCAAATAAAGGTAATGAAGTTGGGGCCGATCGCGCTGTATAACCGTAACGAGTTGGTCGTCCTACCAGTTGTTCGTTTACACGCGGAAATTCCGAGGGTATATCATCAATTTGTTCTTGTTTCATCGCACCAGTGCGGAGATTAAATCGCCAGCGGTGCAGCAGGGGAATATCGCTTTGGCTATTTTGAGATGTTGGCGAGGCATCAAGCACGCTGGTGCTTTCCATCCGGCAAGCTATGAGTATGACTTCATCTCCTTCTTCATAGGCGTTGAGAGTGTGAAATATATAACAAGCTGGTGCTTCAAACCAGCGAATGTTGCTGTTATCTCCGTGACGGGGAACGATGCCAAAGCGACTGGGTATGTCCGATTCAAACATAAATGCCGGTTCGCCTCTCTTCATCCGTTCGGTTCGGAATGTCAGGGGCAAATCCATAAATATGGTGTAGTTTTCCGTGATGGCAAAGTCGTGCATCATCACGCCAACTGGTAAGTCAATTGGAACTGTTCGCAGCAACTTTCCTTCGGGAGAAACTACACTGTATTGCAGATAAGGCGGTTGCGCTACTCCGTAGCCAAAAAACATCATTTCGCCAGTTACGGCATCGACTTTGGGATGGGCGGTGAAAGCACTTTTTAGCTGGTTTTCATAAGTGTAGGAACCGACTGTTTCCAGTGAGGGTACTTTGATTTCGTGGGGTTCTCCGCCTTCCCAAAGTGCTAGCAGACGTCGATCGTGCCATACTAAGGCTGTGTTAGCTGTGTTCTTATATGGGCCATAAGGATTATTTTCCTGAATTGGTTCAAATATGCCTGTCCAAATGGCTTTATCGGCGTCGTGTTCGATTTGCCATCCTCGCGTTCGCACGTAACGGTTGCGATAGGTTGCCCTGCCGTTGCTAATTTGTACGCTGTGTAACATTCCGTCGCCGTCGAACCAATGGTAACGACCTTTTGGGCGAAACTGGGGATTTGGGCCGTTACGAACAAACATCCCATTGAGGTTGGGTGGTAGTTCGCCTGTTACCGGGAGGTCTTGAGCTGTAATTTCCTCTGGGACTGGGGCAAAGTTACCTTCTAGATAGGGATTGACTGCTGTTGTTGTCATAACTCTGAATTTGCTTAATCGCTGGCTTTCCCTATTTTTACAAATTGTTACATAAGTAGCGATCACTTCAGCGCAAGACCTTCTAGAATATCGATTCATTAATCCCAAAAACTGGGTTTCTATAGGCCAAAGCAATGAAATATGGCTGTTTGCAAAACAAGAAACCTGGTTTCTCTGGGACGACAACGCCAAATCTAATAGAGCTATATGCACATACTGCTAAATAGTCATCTATCAAGAGTTATAGATTTTTGTTGAAGTTGAGTTATTAAGACGATCGCCGTAAACCTTCAACTGACAAAGTTTCCTGCTTAAATTAATCAAAATTTATATGTATACAGGATGCGATCGCCACATCTTCAGGCAGTGTATGTAACCGAATTGGTATAATTGATAACTTCCTATTCCCTTGCCGCCCACACCTGACTATTTTCATAATGAAAGCGATACCCAGGGAGATATTTAGATGAGAATTCTGCTAGTAGAAGACGATGAGACAGTCGCAGGGCTTGTTTGTGACTTCCTTAGCAAACAACATTATGTCGTCGATATTGCTGAAGATGGAGAAGCTGGTTGGGAATTAATAGAAGCCTATACTTACGACTTGATTCTCCTCGATGTCATGCTTCCTAAAATGGATGGTATGACTTTGTGCCGTCGAATACGATCTGGTGGGTATCGGATGCCCGTACTCCTCCTCACTGCTCGTCAAACTAGCATAGATAAAGTTACGGGTTTAGATGTGGGAGCCGATGATTATGTAGTCAAACCTTTTGATTTAAAAGAATTAGGCGCTCGCATTCGCGCCTTGCTGCGACGGGGAAATTCTGCTTTGGCTCCCGTTTTGCAATGGGGAAAGTTACACCTTGACCCCAGTACCTGTGAAGTCACTTATGAAAATAAAATAGTTCCTTTAAGCCCTAAAGAATATTCTTTATTAGAGCTTTTTTTACGCAACAGTCGTCGTATATATAGTCGCAGAGCAATTTTAGATCACCTTTGGTCTTGGGAAGATGCTCCGGGAGAAGATACAGTCAAAGCGCATATTAAAGGCTTGCGGCAAAAATTTAAATCCGTAGGCGCACCTGTGGATTTGATAGAGACAGTTTACGGCATGGGTTATCGTCTCAAACCACTATCTAACGAACAGGAGGAAGAGAATCTGCCTTTGATTGTAGCTGCGGGTTTGCCCGATCGATTAACATCCTGGTTACAGGAGCGATTGGCTTTACCAATTGAAAGAACTGATAGTAGTGAAGAAATGCTGGATGAACTAGAGCGAGGAAACTGGT
>NZ_JACJUP010000677.1:0-3826 GCF_014748295.1 Planktothrix sp. FACHB-1355
AACCCCTAGCCCCTAACCCCTAATCTCTTTTTTCCTCCAGTTCCCGAACGGATTCAATTAACGATCGCACTTCTTCAGTACCGGCAGAAGGTTCAAATCGGAAGGGAAATTTGCCTCCGATCAGCATCCGCAATCCCAATGGCCCCAAGCTAATCAGTCCTTTAATATCCTTAAAAGAGTTACCGACAACCTGCAAACCAAACTTGCGTTCGTCAATCCAGCCGCCTTGTTTAACTAGCTCTACCAATACTTTACGGTGGCGAATCGATCGACTGTCTTGCTCATTCTTGCGAGCGAGAATTTCATTTTTAATTTCCCCAATGCGATCCATCGGCGCTACATCCATCGGACATACTGCGTTGCAGTAAAAACAGCGGGTGCAACCCCACACCCCCTTAGTACCTTGATTGTATTGTTCTAGACGAGATTCTGTTCGATCGTCGCGAGAATCTGCTACCATCCGATAAGCTTTAGCTAAAGCGTGAGGCCCGACAAATTCTGGGTTGACTTCGCGGGCATTGCATTCGGAATAACAAGCGCCACAAAGAATACAATTGCCTGTGCGATCGAGTCGCGATCTCTCTTCGGGTGTTTGCAGAAATTCCCGTTCTGGAACTTGTCTTGCACGAGTACTCACGTAAGGCTCGACTGCTTCCAGGTTATCCCAGAAACTTTGCATATCGACGACCAAATCTTTAATCACCGGCATATTGCCCATTGGTGCGATCGTAATCTCTGGGATCGATTCTGGTAATATATCAGTCGGATCTAAATTTGTCGCGCTAGCGGTTACCTGTTGCAGACGAGAAAGTTCGCTGCCAACATTTTCTTTACAAGCTAAAGCCGATCGACCGTTAATCCGCATCCCGCAACTGCCACAAATGGTATTGCGACAATTTTTGCGAAACGCTAAACTTCCATCTTGTTCCCACTTGATACGATTCAGGCAATCTAGGATTGTATTCCCCGCTTCTACATCCAGCTGATAAGTCTGAAAGCTAGGGCCAGTATTCTCGTTCTGCCTGAAAATTTTAAAAATAACTTGCATTGTCTGGAACCTTATGTCAATATCTAAATCCGCAGTAGCAAAAAGCGCCTTTTCTCCAGAGCTAGCTGTACCACTATTTCTAGTGTAAGCTCGAACATCTCAACCCCGGCCAAGCACAGCACAATTTAGTTTCATTGGCAAGGGGATACTGCTTTTTTAAATTAGCTTCTACCAACCACTCTAGAAGTATAGTTCTGTCTGTTTGAGTAAATCTTCTTAAAGATAGATTTTTATTTTTCAAATGTCCCAAAAAGTAATGAAATTTGGCTTAAAGAGGAGGAACGTTACTTAGATAGCAGAGCAACCTCTAACTTGAGTGGTGAGGTAGATAGACTTCAGCCACCTTCAAAACGGCTGTTTCTCCTGCCAACTATTCAGACATCATTAAATAAGACGTTGTTTCTCCTCGTTGAGAGCAGTAAATCAATTTTTGCAGACATTTACTCCAAATTTTGTAACGGGATGTATCTTTTTGGGGGGAAATCTGCTCGATCGCCTTTGTCGAGAAGCACTACAAGCGTCAAAAGTCGAGTCTGGAATTACCAAAGCACAAAAAAATATTTAATTTCGAGTATAGTTCGCTCGAAATAGTTGCCAAAATACCCACATTTAAGGATATATTCTTTATATGGCTAAACTTGACAGCCTAATCTATTAACTAAGCTAAAAAGCGTAGTTTTCACAAACAGATGACTGAAACTGCAACAGCACCATTAACAGGAAAGGCACTTCTTCAAAAAGTAAAAGAACTTTCCCACTTACCCAGGCGCGAAACGGCAAAGCGCTGCGGGTACTACTCGGTATCGAAAAATAACCAGGCCCGCGTCAATCTGACAGATTTTTATGACGCTCTGTTGGCGGCGCGGGGTATTCCTCTCGATCCGGAAGGAGCGAAAGACGGTCGCGGTCGCGAAGCGACTTATCGAGTTAGCGTCCATAAAAACGGTCAGATTGTTATAGGCTCGACCTATACGGAGTCAATGGGATTAAAGCCCGGTGATGAATTTGAAATAAAACTGGGCTATAAGCACATTCACTTGATCCAAGTTGATGCAGATAAAAATGGGTCGAGGAATGGTAAAGTAGCAGCCGAGGAAGGCGAGGAAGGCGAGGAAGAGGAATAAAAATCCCAATCGCACTTGACGCTGATTCACTGACACCAAAGCAAAGGGGGCGGTATGATTGCTTCCTTTCCAGCTAATGTTTGAAATCCCCCGATTGATGCGGTGCAGTGGCAATGAACCTATTTGAGCGCAGAGTTGGGGCAATGCTATTATTCGTCGCTGAAGCTCCAGCACTTTTGAGGGCGATCGCTTTTTTGTTAGTATGGGTGATATGTTGGTTGCCCATAGCTATTCCTATAGCGATCGCACTCAAATGGCATCCTCCCAAACCATTGGAAGCAAAGCAAAAGTTGCCTTTATTGGCATCCCTTTACCTAATTGCGCCTCTATTATTATGGGGAATAGCTGGGGTGGAGGGGGTGTCTTTCTCAAATTATGGTATTACACTCAACCCTAGAATTTTATTTTCGATGGGGTTGGGTCTTGCCGGAGGTGCGATCGGTATTGCGATCCTATTTGCTATACAATGGGCGTTAGGCTGGGTTGATTGGCAGATAGAAAAAGATACAAAACTCTTACAAATTCTGCTCACTACCCTGTTAATAGGGTTGTGGGTAAGCGGGACAGAAGAGTTAATTTTTCGCGGTTTCCTGCTGAACGAACTTCAGCAGGATTATTCTATATGGATAGCAGCGATTATTTCCAGTTCGATATTTGCCTTGCTGCATTTGGTTTGGGAAATTCGGGAAACTTTACCGCAATTACCGGGACTGTGGTTGATGGGAATGGTATTGGTATCGGCGCGGTTAGTAGATAATGGTAGTTTGGGTTTGGCGTGGGGATTGCACGCGGGTTGGATTTGGGGTATTGCTACGATCGATACAGCTAAATTGGTTAAATATACTGATAAAGTTTCGCCTTGGATAACGGGTTTTTGGGAGAAACCTTTGGCGGGGGTAATGGGAATTTTGTGTTTGTTGGCAACTGGGTTGGTGTTGATGAGGATTTGATAAAGTCGGTTTCTGAACTGATGAGTGCGTATTATCACAGCCCTAAAATGAAAACCAGTGGTAAAATAGCCGCAAGTTTCGGGTGTGGTGCTGGATGAGCGTGGTGGTGATAGGCGATCGACAAGTCGGGAAAACAAGTATGGTCATAGCCTTGCATGACCCAGGTACTAAGCACGTCAAAGTGCTTACCGACCTGAAAAAATATTACGATCCCGATACTGGTCTAATAGCAGGTACTTCTAGGAAAGAGGAAGAAACCTTGCTAGTGGAAGTTAAGCTACCGGGAGGGGAAAGGGAAATCCAAGTTCGTTGGATAGATACTCCCGGTGAAGCTTGGGAAAAATCTAAAGAGTGGCAAGAAACAAAATTGGCGGCTTGGCAGGGTATCCAAACAGAAGTCCGTAAAAGTCAAGCGGTGCTGCTCTTGCTGCCTCCCCAGCGTATCACAACGGAAGAAGAACTGCGGCGTCCAGATGCTTGGACTAATAACTTGGCAAGCTGGCTGCAATTTTTCAATCAAAATTGTGCTACAGTCCAACACATTCTGATTTCGATTCACAAAGCAGATTTGTTTTGCGACTTTCAAGCTGAAGCCAAAAGGTGGCGATACGAACAATCGAAAGGAATGCGTTGGATTGAATACAATAGAGATCTCCAACATATAAACTAAACTGCGATCGCCAATGGTAAAATAGAGTTTTACC
>NZ_JACJUP010000678.1:0-3826 GCF_014748295.1 Planktothrix sp. FACHB-1355
TCTCGGACAAGATACACCAGCAATCTCCAAACTACGGTAG
Organism: Planktothrix sp. FACHB-1355; assembly: GCF_014748295.1. NCBI lineage: Bacteria > Bacillati > Cyanobacteriota > Cyanophyceae > Oscillatoriales > Microcoleaceae > Planktothrix > Planktothrix sp. FACHB-1355. The sequence continues at coordinate 41 of NZ_JACJUP010000678.1, forward strand.
CTATATTGCTGGGATACTTATGCGTAATGGTAGGTTTTTATGCTAAGTCGGCAACTAAATATAGTAAATATTTCTCTATTCAGCAGAATAAAGATGGGAAAATTATCCTTTGTGCTATTGGCTTATTATTATTTGCTTGTTTATCAATACAGATCTACGGCTCCCAGTATGGTGGTGTATTGGTGGCTTTAACTCAAACAAACTTAATTAGGGCTGGGGTAGTAGAAAGTGGCCCGCTAGTCTTTTTTAAGCAATTTATTTTTACATCTTTTTTTGCCTCTTATTTATTAGCAGCTATTGTATTTATTAGAAAACCTAAAAAATTCAGAATAATTTTATTGGTAATATTTGCTTTTTCGGTAGTAGTTGCTTTTGTGGCAGCAACTTTATCATCTGGGCGGATTCCGCTAATCAATTACTTTTTGGGATTTTATTTAGTTTCTGTGGTATATAGAGGAAAATTATCCTTGAGCATTACCATACCGGCAATGATTGGTGTATTCTTATTCATTCTTTACGGCAAAGTACTTTTCTTTAGCTTAACTGCGATCCCAAAAGGTTTAGATGCTGTAATAGAAACCTTTACGCAAGCTATTCAAAATGACACCAGTAGTGGTGGTGGTTTATATACCTTGATGAGTAATTTTGTTTACCCAGTTCATTCCCTAGACTCAGCTTTTAAGGAAGTTTATGAGCCCAGCTTATTTGTTGATTGGATTTATGGTTTTATGGCTTTGATTCCCTCCCGTATTTTAGATGGACTCTTTGGGATAGAAGTACCTCCAACCACATCCGATTTGAATAGCGAATTTGTACTTGAAGTCCGTACAACTACTATTCCACCAGGCGTTCTTGCTTTTAGCATTTACAGTATGTCATGGTTAGGGCTGATTATTTTTTGCTTTCTCTATGGATGGTTTGGTCGCTATTTACAATCTATATTGTTGAGATACATTCACAATATATATTGGATGCCATTTTTCTACGTTCTCACGCTACAAGTTTGGACAGATTATACTCCCACAGGCGATCCGCGACTTTACCTAATTAACTACTTCTGGTTTTTGTTATCAAGTACAATATTACTGCTAGGCATAGGCAAAATATCTTTGACTAAATCACCGAAATATCAAGCAAATAAATCAGGAGATCGTATATGAATATGAACGCCGAAAAAGAAAATTCGATCGAGCCTATTAATTCCCGCAACAAAATGGTGATACTATATGTCATCACTGGCCTTTCTACAGGGGGCGCAGAAATAATGCTCTATAATTTGGTATCCAGAATAAATCGCGATCGGTTTACTCCTGTTGTACTTTCTTTAATGGAACCAGAGATATGGGGGAAGCGAATTGAAGCATTAGGTATACCTGTCTATACTGTCAGTATGGATGCAGGCAAACCGACAATAAGTGCGCTGACAAAATTGTTAAGTTTGGTCAATAAAATTAAGCCGGATTTAATTCAAGGTTGGATGTATCATGGCAATCTAGCAGGACAAGTTGCCAGCCTGTTTTACTTAGCTCAAATCCCTGTCATCTGGAGTATCCATCATTCAATACATTCATTAGAATCCGAAAAAAGTATGACTGTAAAAATTATTAAACTAGGTGCTTATCTTTCCCATATAGCCAGTAAAGTTGCCTTTGTATCTCAGGCTAGTAAGCTTCAACATGAAGCATTAGGGTATTCCCAAAAAAATAGCTGCGTTATTCCCAATGGATTTGACACTTCCTTATTTGTGCCATCGCCAGAAGCTAAATTAGCTGTAAGAACAGAGCTAGGAATAAATCAATACTCCATCCTAATTGGGATGATTTGCCGCTATCATCCTATGAAGGATCACGCTAATTTTCTCAAAGCAGCAGCTTGCTTATTAAAGACATATCCAGATGTCCATTTTTTATTGGTGGGAACAGAAGTCGATCGCCATAATCAAAACTTAATGCAGTTGATGCAAGAACTAAACCTATCAGACCAAATTCATCTGCTGGGAGAGCGCACCGATATACCTCGCCTTACGGCTGGACTGGATATTCTAACTGTAGCTTCTGCTTATGGCGAAGCATTTCCCTTAGTCGTAGGAGAAGCGATGTCTTGTGGTATTCCTTGCGTAGTGACAGATGTGGGCGATTCCGCTTGGATTGTCAGTCATACTGGACGGGTTGTACCTCCCAGAAATTCAGAGGCGCTAGCTCATACTTGGCAAGAATTAATCCAGTTAAGTTCGGCAGAAAGAGAAAACTTAGGTCAAGCAGCTAGAAATAGAATTATTGAAAGCTTTTCTTTAGAATATGTGGTCAGTCAGTATGAGAATATGTATGCAGGGTCGCGCTCTCAAAAAAGCTCAATGGTTAAAAATTAATTACTGTACTAAATATGAAAAAACTTTTAGTAATCACTACTGTCCCAACTACGCTAGAATCCTTCCTGCTGCCTTTTGCCTATCACTTTCGCCAGAAAGGTTGGCAAGTAGATGGAATGGCGGAGGGTGTTTCCACTTCGGCTAGTTGCTTGCAAGCTTTCGATCGCCTTTGGGAAGTAAAATGGTCGCGCAACCCTTTAGATCCAAGGAACTTTTTGGTCGCTCCACCCGTCCTTAGAGAGGTAATGAAGCAAGGGCAATACGATTTAGTTCACGTACACACGCCAGTTGCAGCTTTTGTTAGCCGCTATGCCCTCAAAGACTTTAGAAAAGAGGGAAAATGTCAAGTCATCTACACCGCACACGGATTTCATTTCCATCCCAGAGGTAAGGCTTTGAAAAATGCCATTTTCCTCACTTTGGAAAAACTAGCGGGAGCTTGGACTGACTACCTGATCGTGATTAACCGCGAGGATGAAGCAGCAGCTAAGCAACACCATATTTTACCGCCGGAACGAGTCTGTTATATGCCGGGGATTGGCGTAGATCTAAATTATTACAATCCCAATACAGTCTCCGACCTCCAGATAGCCCAAGTACGTGAAGAATTGGGCATTACCCCAGCAAATCCTTTATTTTTATCTGCGGCGGAATTTATTCCCCGCAAGCATCATCGGGATATCATTCTGGCATTTGCGAAACTAGCCAAACCAGAAGTTCACTTGGCTTTGGCTGGGGATGGCCCGCTACTGCCAGAAATGCGCCAATTGGCGGTAGATTTGGGCATTAAAAATCAAATACATTTTCTGGGCGAACGCCAAGATATTCCAGTATTGATGCGAACTTGCATTGCTACGCTTTTGGCTTCAGAACAAGAAGGGCTTCCGAGAAGTGTTATGGAGTCTTTATCGTTGGAGATACCCGTTATCGGCACTAAAATTCGCGGTACGGAGGAATTACTGGCAGGAGGCTGCGGTCTTCTTGTCGAGGTAGGAGAAATAGAAGCACTTACTCGCTCAATGAATTGGATACTGGAACATCCAGAAGATGCTCAGAAAATGGGCAAACTCGGGCGAGCGCGAATGGCTACCTATAGCCTACCGAACGTGATTCAACTACACGAAAACCTCTATAATTCATCTTTAGCAAAGCTCGCGCTTAAAAAAGATTGACAAAGAAACTAACAATGAGTATCTGCATTAATCCAGGTTGTGCCAACTTAAATATCGCTCTAAACTCTAGCAATCGGTACTGTGAAAGCTGTGGCAACGATTTAGTATTGCAAAATCGCTATCGCGTCACGAGTCTACTCCACGATAAAAGTGGCTATAGTACTATTTATGTTGTTGATGATGCAGGTACAGAGAAAGTATTGAAAGTCCTGCTACCCCATCGGAGCCGAAACCCTAGAGTCAGAT
>NZ_JACJUP010000679.1:0-3775 GCF_014748295.1 Planktothrix sp. FACHB-1355
TCTGCTAGAGATGTTTCTTTGGCTGAAGCTGCTACTCTAGTAGGGATTTTATCGGCTCCCAATAATTTTAATCCTTGCGGGGATAACCAAAGTTTGCTAAGAGCAAAGCGGCTGCGCGATGCTGTAATTGTGAGGATGCTAACTCAAGGTAGGATTAGTCAAGAGGAGGCAAATGAAGCACGACGAACTCGGATCGCAGTCAGTCCTAAAGTTTGTCAAGAGCAATCCAATACAATTGCGCCCTACTTTTACAGTTATGTTTTTAACGAACTTCGCTATCTATTGGGGGAGGAATTAGCGAAAGAGGGTAATTTTTTCATCGAAACTTCTCTCGACCCCCGGATGCAAAGGCAAGCAGAAGCAACTTTGCGTAATGCGATCGCTAAATCAGGGGTAAGCAATCGCTTTTCTCAAGGCGCGATCGTTACTCTGGACTCCCGCACTGGTGCGATTTTAGCTTTAGTTGGCGGTTTGGATTACAAACAAAGTCAGTTTAATCGCGTTACGCAAGCACACCGACAAGCGGCATCGACTTTTAAGGTTTTTACTTACACGGCGGCGATCGAACAAGGTATTTCACCGGGTAAACTGTATTCTTGCGCTCCTCTTGTTTGGGTTAATCGCTATCGGGGATGCGAACGAGTCGGCGGGGCGAGTACGGATATGTACAGGGGTATCGCACAATCTGAAAATGCGATCGCTCTGCGAGTGGCGCAAGATGTCGGTTTGGATAATGTGGTGCGGATGGCGCAGCGATTGGGAATCGACTCGAAACTCAATCCCGTACCCGGTTTGGTTTTAGGTCAAAGCGAAGTTTATCCGTTGGAGATGACAGGTGCTTTTGCAGCTCTAGCCAATCGCGGTGTGTGGAATCGTCCCCACGCGATTAACCGCATTTTAGACAGCAGCGATTGCAGCGATCGCAATAACCCCAGTACCTGCCGCGTGATTTATGCCTACGATCCGGCTAACGAGGGTAGGCGAGTTCTCAGACCGGAAGTAGCTTCTCAAATGACTACTTTACTACAAGGTGTCGTCAGAGGGGGAACCGGTCGCAACGCTTCTTTGGGTCTGGGGGAAGAAGCTGGCAAAACGGGTACTAACAGCGATAATAAAGACTTGTGGTTTATCGGTTATATTCCCAGTCGCCAAGTGGCTACTGGTGTTTGGCTGGGAAATGACAACAATTCTCCTACTAGCGGAAGTAGCGGTCAAGCGGCGCAAATTTGGGGAACTTATATGCGTCAAGTTGTCAATTGAATCTTGAAACTTTTGATTTTACCTTTAATGTCGGCAGAAGGCTTCCTGGGAATCCCCCGCTACAAGAGCGTTAGCAATTAGCGGCGGGAGTATGTCAAACCCTTCTTCCCCGACGCCCTAGCTATAAATACAATTTGCTATCTGGAATCTTCCATTTGGGAATTCTCTTGTCTCAATCCTGTGTTTGATGGGGAGAGCGATCGCAAATTCACTTCCCTGTCCTACATAAGATGTAAAATTTATTCTCCCACCGTGTTTTTCTTCTACTATCTGACGGCTAATTGATAATCCCAAACCAGTGCCAATACCTCTGGCTTTGGTAGTGAAGAAGTTGTCAAATATTTTCGTCATATTTTCTGGAGAAATGCCATTACCTGTGTCAGCAATTCGCACTTTCACCCAGTTTTTATCTTGGCGTTCTGTAGTAATCACAATCTCTTTCAGTTGTGTATTTTTTGGCGTTTCTACTAATCGGTTATTTGGCGCAGCCGTATTTAAGACTGCCCCAGATGACATAGTTTCTGGCTCTAAGGCATCAATTGCATTACTCAGTAAATTCATAAATACTTGATAAAGTAAGCCTGTGTAGCCTTCTATTTCTGGGATGTCGCCATAGTTAAGCACGACATTAATTCCCTTTTTAATACGGTTGTGGAGAATCAACAATGTACTGTCGATACAAGCGTGCAAATCGACAGATTGAGGTGCCGCTTCATCTAAGCGAGAGAAATCTTTTAAACTGAGAACAATTTGGTGGACTCGCTCCGCACCCATTTTCATCGATTGCAAGACTTTTGGTAAATCTTCTTCCAAAAATTCGATGTCAATCTCTTCTGCCAACTTTTGCACGGCTAAAGGTGGATTTGGGATTTCATTTTTGTAAGTTTGTAATAGTGCAAAAAGGTCTTGAATGTAATCATTAGCATAGCCGATATTTCCGTATATGAAATTGACGGGATTGTTGATTTCGTGGGCAACTCCGGCTAGCATTCTCCCCAAACTAGACATTTTTTCGCTTTGGATTAATTGAGTTTCTTGCATTTGTCGCTGGCGTTCTGCTGCTGCTTTTTGTTCTTCTAAAAGATGTTTGACTTTTTGAATAAGTTCGTTCAAAGATGCCGCTAAAATACCGACTTCATCTTTTGTCACTACTGGCACTTGCAGGTCAAAATTAGCTTTTTCGGTAACTTGCTCCGCTACTCTGGTCGCATCTTTGAGAGGACGAGCTATCGCCCTACTCGTTTGGATAGCTAGAAGCATCGCCAATACAACTGATATCAGCATACTCGCTATGGGTGCTGATACTTGCACCATTTCTCCATGTTCTCGAAATTCTTTCGCCTTGTGTTCTTCTTGAAAAACAAATTCTGCGAGTTTTGTTAAATTATCCGAGAAGGCATCAATTTTGAGTACCGTTTTGCTATTTGTGAAATTTAACAGCGAACTTTGCAATTTAGGAAGTTCTTCTGGCTTAATAATTTGCAGATTTGTTCGATCCAGAAGTTGTTTCATTTGTTGGTAGTATGTTTCTAACATTGTACTACCATTCCCCGCGAGAGGTTGCAATTCTTTCAACTTAGTGAATGTTTGAGAAGATTGAATTTCAGATAATAAACTTTTTAATTCATTTAATTTTCCACGTAAATGAGAGTATTCTGTTTGAAATTGTTGCGGCTTCTGGATTAAGTAAATCAATTTTTGCTGATGCGATCGCGTTTGCAATAAAACCACTTGTAACTTATGTAACACCTCTCCTGCTTTATGCCACTTTTCTGCTTCAATGGTAGCTTTTGTCTCATAGTAATTACCCACAGCAAGACCTACAGTTGTTCCTAAAACTGCAATACCTACCGCCAGAGTATAGCCACAGGTTATTTTACTGCTGATACTGAGATTGCCTAATGTCTGTTTGCACCAACTTAAATTGATTAAACACAACTTTAAGGTCTTTCTCAATAAGAAATGAGCTTGTTTTTGCACGTATTTATGTTTCATAAATTTCCTAAATTTCCTAAATTTCGAGTATTTTTTGTTGCTAAGTTACCGAACTCCAGATTTTTTTATCGGGAGTTGTTATGCTTTTGTGCGTACAAAAACATTGTTATTTTTTTTGTCTTGTGCCTCTCTGCCATAGCAGAGTAAATACGGCGGAGAGCAGATTTTACTAATGATATTTTTTACTTATGCGAAAGCTTTGCAACGAAAAAATATTGTCTAACTTCCCAGGAAAAACTCTCTATTTGGGTGCGATCGTCAGTGGTCGCTAGTATAGACATTCATAAGTATAGCTTGGACTGATATGAAATGCGTTCCGTGAAAACCACAGTCAATCGATCGCATTAAACACTTTTTTAGAAAATAGCAAATTGCCAATCTTTAATTTGTAGCTTTTTGTGACAACTAATTGCCGCTAATCTAAAGAATAGACTATATTACCAGGTTAGAAATAATGTGCATTTTTTTTACAAAAAATCCGCTCATCGACCCAATGCGGAATTTGATGACGATCGATAGC
>NZ_JACJUP010000068.1:0-11753 GCF_014748295.1 Planktothrix sp. FACHB-1355
CTAGCCCCTATTCCCTATCCCCTATTCCCTATTCCCAGACGTGCAATCGATGTAGAAACAGCATTATTCATATGCACTGAACTCATATTTACCCTATTTTTGTAACTATGTATACGAATTTACCCTTGTATTTCCCATAGCGTAACTAATAGACAAATCAAGAAAGCAGCACAGCTGGCTCAATATAGATGCAAATGCCTGCACCCAATCAAGTCAAACTTGTTCGCTGGAAACAACTTTTTAATCCTGCGTTTATTTGCTATTCCCCCCAAGGCAGAGACAATACCTCTGAAGATAGATATGTAAGATTAAACTTATGTTTTGTAGCAAATTCTACGAAATTAATAGATCGGAATGTTTAACCTGACATAAAAGGAATTTAAACCAAACATTCAGAAGTTAAGCAATTAAGCTAGGAGCAGATAAAGTTCACACTTTTATTAACATCCAAAACTCATCTATTGACGAAAACAGGATTTCTGCTTGGCAATTGCTAAACTTATGAAACTATTTTTAATGGTGTCAATCGGTAAATGTAAACATTGGAGCTAATAGCAAGTTTGGGTAGGCATTTAAGGATTGAGGAGAATTAATCGATGACAAGCACCGCTACAGTAACCGCAACGCAGAACAAATTTGAAAAATTCAAAGCGGAAAAAGATGGACTCGCCATCAAAGCAGAATTAGAGCATTTTGCCCAAATCGGTTGGGAGGCGATGGATGAAATCGATCGCGATTATCGCCTCAAATGGGTAGGCTTCTTCTATCGCGCTGTGACTCCTGGCAAGTTTATGCTGCGGTTGCGGATACCCAATGGCATTTTAACCGCCAGTCAAATGCGAGTACTTGCAGAAATCGTGCAGCGTTACACAAAAGCTTCGGGATTTCAAAAAGAAGGCAATGCCGATATTACTACTAGGCAAAACATCCAAATTCGAGGAATTCAAATTGAGGACGTACCGCATATTTTCAATCGGTTGCTGTCAGCCGGTTTAACTAGCGTGCAGTCCGGTATGGACAATGTTCGCAACATTACAGGTTCGCCTGTTGCAGGTATCGATGCCGATGAATTGATCGATACAGTCGGCATCACGCGCAACCTACAAGATACGATTACCAAAAACGGTGAAGGTAACCCGGAATTTAGCAATTTGCCCCGGAAATTCAACATTGCAGTGGCAGGTTGCCGCGATAATTCAGTTCACGCTGAAATTAACGATATTGCCTTCATTCCCGCGTATAAAGATGGCGTTATCGGATTTAACGTTTTGGTTGGTGGATTCTTTTCTGCCAAACGCTGCGATGCCGCAATTCCTCTGCACGCTTGGGTGCCACCGGAAGATGTTGTACCTGTCAGTCGGGCTATTTTAGAAGTTTATCGCGATAGCGGATTGCGGGCAAACCGACAAAAGTCGCGCCTGATGTGGTTGATTGATGAATTGGGTTTGGAGGGTTTTCGATCGCAAGTCGAAAAATATCTGGGTCGTCCCCTGCAACCGGAAGCAGAAAAAGATGAAATCGAATGGGAAAAGCGCGACCATATCGGCGTTTATCGTCAGAAACAACACGGTTTGAACTATGTCGGTTTACACGTTCCCATCGGACGGATGTATGCCAGCGATATGTTTGAACTGGCGAGACTGGCGGAAGTTTACGGTAGTGGCGAAATTCGTCTTACTGTCGAGCAAAATCTGATTATTCCCAATATTCCAGATACTCGTCTGCAAGCTTTCTTAGCAGAACCTTTACTGCAAAAGTTTCCGATCGATCCCAAACCTTTGCAACGGGCCTTAGTTTCTTGCACAGGTGGAGAATTCTGCGGTTTCGCCTTAATTGAAACCAAAAATCGAGCGTTAGGGATAATTAAGGAATTGGATGCAGAATTATTTCTACCCAAACCAGTTAGAATTCACTGGACTGGTTGCCCAAATTCCTGCGGTCAACCCCAAGTCGCCGATATCGGTTTAATGGGTACAAAAACGCGCAAAGATGGCAAAGCTGTGGAAGGCGTTGACCTCTTTATGGGTGGCAAGGTAGGTAAGGATGCCCAACTCGGTAGCTGTGTAAAAAAGGGTATTCCTTGTGAAGATTTGAAGCCGATATTGCAGGATTTGCTCATCGAAAAATTTGGGGCAAGATTAAAGACAGAAGAGGAAAAACAAACAGATAGTTCGGCAAAAATTCAGATAGATGAATTGGATTTTGCGCCATTGCCAAGCTTAGATACAGCTTCTCTCAATGGCAAATCGCAACCATCTTCTGCTGAAGCGCAAACAGGTCAACTAGCAGAACCGGTTATTTCAGCGCCTGCCAAACAGTCAGAAATTTCTCAAGCTGCGGTAATTTCTTTTGTTAAATCCGGTAAGGAAATTAACTGCGATCGCAACCAATTTGTTTTAGATATTGCCGAACAAGAAGGAGTTGATATTCCCAGCAGTTGCCGATCGGGAACCTGTGGAACTTGCAAGCAGAAACTGCTAGAAGGTGAAGTGAAATATGAAGGAGAACCCGAAGCTCTCGATGATAGCGATCGCGAACAAGGGTACATTTTGACCTGCATATCCCACCCAGTCGGACGAGTTGCGATCGATGCTTAATAGATTTGGGATTTTGGATGAGAGCATTTTGGATTTAATTAGCACTTTAATCTGAAATCGCTAGTTTAAAAAGTTGAATCCGTGTAATCCAGGCGATATCAAACTTCGTCAGTAGGAATTATTGTCTTAATTTCGCTATTTTGCAGTTAAAGGAAGGTTTTCATGCTCCTAGAAATGTGGTCTTTAAAAGGGCGATACAAAATATTGCACTTTACTTGGTTCGCCTTTTTTCTGACCTTTGTATGTTGGTTTAACTTTGCTCCATTCGCTACAACAATAGGCAAGGATTTACATCTAGAAGAAGCTCAAATCAAGACCCTGTTAATCTGCAATCTCGCTTTGACAATTCCGGCGCGAATTATCATCGGGATGCTGCTAGATAAATTCGGCCCGCGCATCACCTATTCCTTTTTGTTGATGTTTGCGGTTGTGCCTTGTTTAGCTACAGCAATGTCCCAAAATTTTACGGAATTAGTCATCAGCCGTTTGCTGATGGGTATTGTCGGTGCGGGATTTGTAGTTGGCATTCGTATGGTGTCCGAATGGTTCCCGCCTAAAGAAATTGGTCTTGCAGAAGGTATTTACGGAGGTTGGGGTAATTTCGGAGCATTTGGTGCTGAATTTGCCCTACCTACCATCGCAATTTCTACCGCTTTTCTGGGAGGAGGAGCAACTAACTGGCGTTTGGCGATCGCACTTACAGGCATTATTGCCGCGCTTTACGGCTGGGTTTATTACAATAACGTACAAGATACTCCCCCAGGCGCTACCTATAAAAAACCCAAAAAAGCTGGCGCGTTGGAAGTTACGAGCGCTCGCAGCTACTACGCAATGCTGGTATCGAATTTTGGGTTAATTTTTGCTCTCGGTTTATTGGCTTGGCGGTTAGCTCAACCTAAAATTCACTTTCTCAATAGCGATGGGTTGTTAATTGTTTGGTTCCTCTTGGGATGGCTATTTGTTTACCAAACTATTAAAGCTTGGCACGTAAATAAAGATGTAGTTGAAGGCAAGAAAATTTATGCGCCTTCAGAACGTTATCAGTTTCGTCAAGTCGCTATTCTAGAACTGTGCTACATAGTCACCTTCGGCTCCGAATTAGCAGCTGTTTCTATGTTGCCAGCTTTCTTTGAAAAAACCTTTGCGCTCGAACACGTAACCGCAGCAATGATTGCCGCCACCTATCCATTTTTGAACTTAGTTTCTCGTCCCAGCGGCGGTTTGATTTCCGATAAATTGGGAAGTCGCAAATGGACGATGACAATTCTGGCAGGTGGGGTAGGAGTTAGCTATCTGATGGCTCACTTTATCAACTCTAGCTGGTCGATACCGATGGCGATCGGGATAACAATGTTGTCTGCTTACTTTGCTCAAGCAGGTTGCGGTTCTACCTACGCGATCGTACCCCTAATTAAAAAAGAAGTTACCGGACAAATCTCTGGAAATGTGGGAGCTTATGGCAACTTTGGCGGTGTAGTTTTTCTGACAGTTTTTAGCTTGACAGACGCTCCGACTCTGTTTACAACAATGGGTGTAGCGGCTTTAGTCTGCGCTTTCCTGTGCGCCTTCTTCTTGAAAGAACCTAAAGGTTCCTTTGCCGCACACTATGAAGGTGAAGCAGAAGAAGCAAAAGTGGAAAAAGTAACGCCAACAATTCCCAAGACTTGGCTGGCTTACGAACAAGAACAAGAATAGTCGTTTGAGATTTCAAATTTTAGATTTTAGATTGGAAATCTGAAATCTGAAATTTGAAATCTGAAATTTGAAATCTGAAATCTGAAATTTTATGACTGACTCAACAAAAACACTTTGTCCTTATTGTGGTGTTGGCTGTGGTTTGGAAGTATCGCCGCCAGCGCAACCGGGTAAGCCGGTAAATCGAGACAGTCAAGGGTATCCCACCTGGAAAGTACAGGGCGATCGCGCACATCCTTCCAGTCAAGGTATGGTTTGCGTTAAAGGTGCCACAATTGCGGAATCTTTAAACAAAGACCGACTTCTATATCCCATGATGCGCGAATCGCTCGATCGACCATTTCAACGAGTCACCTGGGAAGAAGCCCTCAACGCCATCGTTAATCGCATCCAAACCGTTCGCTTCACTCAAGGGCCAGAAGCCATTTGTATGTATGGCTCCGGTCAATTTCAAACGGAAGATTATTACATCGCTCAAAAACTATTAAAAGGCTGCCTCGGCACGAATAACTTTGATGCCAATTCGCGTTTGTGTATGTCTAGTGCGGTGGCAGGTTACATTCAAAGTTTTGGTGCTGATGGTCCGCCCTGTTGCTATGATGATTTGGATTTAACAGATTGTGCTTTTTTAATCGGCACCAACACCGCCGAATGCCACCCAATTATTTTCAATCGACTGCGGAAACACCACAAAAAAAACAACGGCAAAGTCAAAATGATTGTTGTCGATCCGCGTCGCACTACTACTGCCGAAGCAGCAGACTTACATCTAGCGATCCAACCCGGAACTGACATTGATTTGTTAAATGGCATTGCCCATCTGTTGCTGCGTTGGGGTTACATTAACAGCGAATTTATTGACGAATGCACTAGCGGTTTTCCCGCCTATGCTGATGTGATTCGCCAATATCCACCAGAGTTGGTCGCCAGAAAGTGCGGCATCAAAGTCGATGAATTGGAAATGGCGGCGCGATACTGGGGCGAATCGAAACGAGTTCTCTCCATGTGGTCGATGGGAGTAAATCAATCCTCTGAAGGTACAGCCAAAGTCCGCACCATCATTAACTTGCACTTGATGACAGGTCAGATTGGCAACCCTGGCGCGGGGCCATTTTCTCTCACAGGTCAGCCAAATGCGATGGGAGGACGGGAAGCGGGCGGTCTAGCCCACCTCCTGCCAGGGTACCGAGTTGTGAAAAATGCCGTACATCGCGCCGAAATAGAGCAGTTTTGGGGTTTACCGGCAGGACGGATCTCTGCTGCACCCGGTCTTTCCGTGTGGGAGATGATTACTGGGTTAGAAGCCGGTCAAGTGGGATTTTTGTGGGTGGCGGCGACCAATCCAGCTGTGAGTATGCCAGATTTGGAACGCACGAAAAAAGCTTTGTGGCGATCGCCCTTCACTGTCTACCAAGACGCCTATTATCCCACAGAAACAGCTAACTACGCTCACGTTCTCCTCCCAGCTGCCCAGTGGAGTGAAAAAACTGGCGTGATGACCAATTCGGAACGGCGCATCACTCTTTGTTCGGCATTTCGCGAAGCCCCAGGCGAAGCAAGGGCAGATTGGGAAATTTTTGCGGAGGTGGGACGCCGTTTGGGTTTTACAGAACAGTTCAAGTTTGCCAATTCTGCCGAAGTTTATGCGGAATTTGTGCAGCTGACGAGAAAACGTCCCTGCGATATGACTGGTGTCAGTCACGAAAGGTTGGCCACCGAAGGCCCGCAACAGTGGCCCTGTCCCGATCGCTCATCGTCTGCTGAATCTCAATCTCAAAGGCTTTACACGGATTTTCGCTTCCATACTCCCGACGGACGCGCCCGTTTTGGGGCGTATCACTCGCGGGGATTGGCAGAACCTCCCGATCCTGACTATCCTTTTGTCCTTACCATTGGTCGTCTGTACGGTCATTGGCACACTCAAACCCGCACGGGTAGGATTGAAAAAATTCGCCAAATGCACCCAAATCCTTTTATCGAAATACATCCCCGCGATGCTGGGAAGTTGGGTATTCAGGAGGATACTTGGGTTGAAGTCCGCAGCCGTCGCGGTATGGCGCGATTTCCTGCGAAAGTGACAGAGGCGATCGCTCCCGGAACAGTGTTTGTACCTATGCACTGGGGCGCACTCTGGGCAGAAAATGCAGAAGCCAACGCCCTCACCCATCCAGAAGCTTGCCCTGACTCCCTAGAACCAGAACTAAAAGCCTGCGCTGTAAAATTAGTGCCGATTACAGCCGATATCAAAACAGCCGACACTTTCCTGCAATACCCAAAATCTAGTATGCTTTCAGCATCGCCTTCTGTATGAAGTAAACATAAAAATGGGGTTTTTGAGGAACGTATCTAAAAGAATCAGCGGTCACGGCAAGGACGAGGAGTTTCTTGGCTTTATCGAACACATAGAAACCCTTGTCTCCAAAATCCTATCTTTGGCAATGGTCGTTGTCATCCTGATCGCAGTTTTTGACTTGATGGTCATTCTCGGTAAAGAATTATTCTTTGACCATTCAGTTGGTAGGTTTAACGAATTTTTAGTTAATATATTTGGTGTATTTTTAAGCATATTAATAGCTCTGGAAATATTAGAGAATATCACTGCATACCTCCGAAAACACGTTGTTCAAGCCGAATTAGTTGTAGTCACTTCTCTGATAGCGGTGGCTCGGAAGATCATTATTCTCGACTTTAAAAAAACTGACGGAGTAGAGCTGATCGGTTTGGGAATTTCTATCCTTGCCTTATCCATGAGTTACTGGATTATTCGCACTGTTAATAATAGAGTGCCTAATGATAGAAAGGCTAAACACAGCGACAAAAAAATAGGCCATGACGAATGACTGTTGACACTTCTGCCCATAGGGGGAAAGTCAAAAGTCAAAAATTAAGAGGGAGAGGGGTTAGGGGTTAGGGCGTCGGGGTTAGGGAAGAGCGAAGAGGGAGAAATTTTGACTTTTGACTTTTGACTCCATCAGCTCTCCCAGCGACGATCGCCCAGATAGTACACTAAGCATAGGTGGCAAAAAAGTTTTGTAGCCTATGTAACAAACTGATAGATCTGCAATCACCCATTACTACCCTGCATTCAATGGCTGGGGATTCTAACGGCTATGAGTTCCAAAACTAGCAAGAATAGTCGCCGTACCGATTTGGGAAAGGCGCGATCGCTTGCCGATTCCCTACAAGAATACTTCCGAGGTGTTGTTGGCGGTATCATGTTCAGCTTGCCGCTAATTTATACGATGGAAGTATGGTGGGCTGGTTTTACCGAACATCCCTTGCGGATTTTCCTTTACTTCCTCGCCACTTTCACCTTGTTACTGGGTTACAACCGCTACGCTGGATTGCGGCGTTCTGCCAGCCGTTTGGAAGTGGTAATCGATTCTGTAGAAGAATTAGGACTGGGAATATTGGTTGCAGCTGCCTTCCTCTGGTTGTTGGGGCGCATCACATTGGATATGACTGCCGATGAAATTATCGGTAAAATCGTCGTGGAAGCGATGACGGTTGCGATCGGCGTTTCTGTGGGTACAGCCCAGCTTGGTGGCGCAGATCCAGAAAACATGGATACGGGGATGAAAGGTGAAGAACAGCAATCTGGCTTGCCCAGTCCCGGTCGAGACGAAGTTGATTTTTGGGGCCAAGTTATCATTTCTTTATGCGGGGCGGTTTTATTCGCTGCCAACGTAGCGCCGACAGAAGAAATTATCACGATCGCCACGCAAATCTCATCAGAAAGATTGATAGGATTAGCGTTAGTTTCTATGCTTCTCGGCACACTTATCCTTTTTTATAGCAACTTCACCGGCGCGAAACAGTTCACTCGCAGCGAGAGTCTATTTACTACCGTTTCCGGCACCGTTATCACCTATGCTGTCGCACTAATTGCTTCGGCGTCGCTGCTTTGGTTTTTCGGGCGTTTTGATGGAGTTGCACCGATTACTTGGGTGGCGCAAACAGTTGTGCTAGCACTGCCTGCAACCTTGGGAGCTTCTGCGGGAAGGCTTTTACTGCAATGAAAATAAGAGAAAAAAATTGGCTGGAATGGGTTGTTTTTGGGATGGCTTTGCTCCTTGTTGTCAGTACGCTGGGCTACCTAATTTACGATGCGGCAACTCTGAGTAAAATGCCGCCCGCGATTCAAGTTCAGCTTGGAGAACCGCAGCCAATTATGCAACACTTCATAGTTCCGGTTTCCGTTACAAATCAGGGCGATCGCACAGCCGAAGGCGTTCAAATTGAAGTTACCCTAGAAAGCACTAGCAAAGAAAAAGAAACTGCCCAATTTGAAATTGCATTTTTGCCCCGTCGAGCGAAGAGGGAAGGTTGGGTAACTTTTGAAACTGACCCCCGCAGCGCCAAACTAAAAGCACGCGCATTGGGCTATGAAAAACCGTAATATTTATGAGATTGAATCAACAAGCATATTACGAAACTAAACTTGGTGCTGCGTATCTGGGAGACAGCTTAGATTTGCTCCAACAAGTTCCCGATGAAAGTATCGACTTAATTTGCACATCGCCACCTTTTGCTTTAGTCCGAAAGAAAGAATATGGCAATGTGGATGCAGAAGAATACATTGAATGGTTTGAGCCATTTGCCAAACAATTTTACCGGGTGCTTCAGCCCAAAGGTTCCCTGGCGATCGACATTGGCGGTACTTGGGTGAAAGGTTATCCAGTGCGATCGCTCTATCATTTCGAGTTAGTTATTAAACTTTGCAAACCTCCCGAAAAAGGCGGTCTTGGCTTTTATTTAGCACAGGAACTTTACTGGTATAATCCAGCCAAACTTCCATCACCTGCCGAATGGGTGACAATCAGAAGAGAAAGGGTTAAAGATGCCGTCAATACAATCTGGTGGCTAGCTAAAGACCCCCATCCAAAAGCGAATAACAGAAGAGTTTTAAAGCCTTACAGCCAATCGATGCAGAACCTTCTCAAAAATGGTTACACTGCTAAGCTAAGACCTTCCGGACATCACATTTCTAACAAGTTTAGTAACGATCGAGGTGGTGCAATTCCACCTAATATTATAGATGCCAGAGAAGCAGAAGAAACCACAGAAATAGGAGAGCCTATAGTACAACCTGTCAACGTTATTTCAGCCTCAAACACATCATCAAACGATTACTATCAAAAAAGATGTAAAGAACAAGGATTGAAACCACATCCGGCCAGATTTCCGCAAGCATTACCGGAATTTATCATCAATTTGTGTACGGAACCGGGTGATTTAGTGTTAGATCCTTTTGCCGGTTCAAATATGACGGGTCGGGTGGCAGAAACCATGCAGAGACGATGGTTATCTTTTGAAATCGATCGCAGCTATATTGACGCTTCGCAAATCAGATTTGAGCCAAACGCTCCGCTTATTGTCGCACCACCTACCGAGAATTTTAATCAAGCGCACTTTTTGGAATAACTCTAACGATCGCATCGCTGTAAATAAATTTCAGCTACCCTATCTAAAGGATTAATTCGCAAACACTCAGAAAACCCTTTCGCCGCTTTACTCAAAGCATTATCATTGTATAATGATAATGCCTCTTTAAATATTGGTAGCGTTTGTAACTTGCCAGCTAATATTTCAGGGCGATCGGTATCAAATACTTCATAAACAGTAACCAATTCTGACTTGCCTTTCACCTTAACTTTGTCAATTAAACGTATGGCATACTCAGGCGAATTTTTCAATTGCGAAAAAGTATGGTGCGTGATTAATAATGACACGCCATAATTTTTCGTCAAACTTTCTACACGAGAAGCTAAATTAACTGCGTCGCTAATTACAGTACCATTCATACGGTTCGCTCCACCGACTGTTCCTAACATCAAATTACCAGTATTGATACCGATACCTATATCGATCGGAACGTAGCCAGAGTTACCGCGATGTTGGTTGTATATTTCCAAGCGCTTTAGCATAGCAATAGCAGCTTTTACTGCATCATCAGCGCTACCTCCAAATAAAGCCATAATTGCATCGCCAATGTATTTATCAATAAAGCCATGATTTTCACGGATGGCCGGTTCCATACGACTTAAATAAGAATTGATAAACCTAAAATTTTCCTCCGGTGTCATAGTTTCGCTAATAGTAGTGAAATCGCGAATATCCGAAAACAAAATTGACATCTCTTTTTCGACATTATCGCCCAATTCCACATCCACAATACTTTGCTTGTTCAAAAACTGGAGAAATTGCTGAGGTACAAAGCGTTCCAAAGCTTTATTTAGCTTAAACAATTCTGCTTCCGCTTTTTTGCGATCGCTAATATCCTGAAATGCGGCGATCGCATATACCAAATTGCCCTGTTCGTCATAGATGGGCGTTCCCGAACTTTCCAGAGAAACAATTTTGTCGGGGAAGCGAAGTTCGATATCATCGATTTTCACACTTTTTCCTTGCAAAGCATTGGCGATCGGATCGCGTTCCAAAGGATAAAGTCGATCGCTTCCCGCTTCATAAGCTTGATAAGCCGCGTGCAATCGATCGAGTTGAGTTGAAGAAACCAAACCTTGACGCAGAATTTGCCGTGCGGTTTCATTGACGTAGTAAGGACGCCCCTGCGGATCGGCGATAAACACCCCTACTGGAACTGCATTCAGAAATTGAGCTAATCGGCTTTCATTTTCCCGCAATTGCTTTTCACTGGCTTTTACTTCCGCGTAAAGTTTGGCATTGGTAATAGAGATGGCAGCTTGTCCCGATAACAATCGTAACAATTCACTTCTATCTGAAGTAAAAGCACCCATTATGAGGTTATTTTCCAGATAGATAATGCCTGTCAACTGTCCTCGATTCAAAACCGGGGCACACAAAATTGATTTAGGTTGATGTTGTTTTATATAGGGTTCGTTGATAAAATTACCCTCGCGGGTAGCATCATTTAATACTACACTCTCGTGTAGGCGAGCCACATAATTGATTAGTCCTACGGGTAAGCGATTTTCAATAGGAAGCGAATGCAAGACGCTGATGTTATCGGAATCTACTGTCCCAGATGCTTCGATCAGTAATTTTCCCTTATTTTCTAAAATTAAGTAGCCTTTTTCCGCGCCAGCATTTTCGATTAAAATTTTCATTAGTTTCACCAGCAACTTATCTAACTCTATTTCCTGAGAAAGCGCTTGCGATGCTTTCATTACAGTCTCTAAATCCAAATTTGAGCTAGAATTAGTGCTGGTTGAGATTCTGCTGTCTGCTAAGTAAGTGGAATTAAGAGGACTTAGCCCGGATGCGTTTAGTAACTGCGGGTATTTTTCTTCTAAATCTTTTACTTTGGCAATAGCTCCCCATTGCGTGTAAGCATAGTGTGCATCCTGCATATAAGTTTGGCCAATTTTTTCTCTACCCAGCGCCAAATAAAATTGGGCAGCTAACTCTAGGGCAAGTGCTTCTTCATTGATATATTCATTTTCTTTGGCTCCGGCGATCGCGCGATCGTACATCTTCATT
>NZ_JACJUP010000680.1:0-3779 GCF_014748295.1 Planktothrix sp. FACHB-1355
GATAGAAGTACTGGAAACTTCAGCATCAGAGCCGCTACCATTGCCCAATCCTCCATACATCGATAACCCCAAAGTTGGACTCGGACAGGAAATACCAGGGCCAAAACCGTAGAATTGGTTGTTATTTACTTGTGTATTCTGTTGTTGGTTTACCGTAGTTCCGGCGCTGCTAGAAGTCGCTCTAGAATTACTGCTAGTAGAGGGCAGGTTAAATGTGTCTTGAGAAAGTTCATCTGCCTTGGCAGCATTTGTCCAACCCAGGCTATACAGAATAATTATAGCAGCTATAGCCCACTTTGTATTCATAGCTATAAAATCAAAACAATTACTCTAATTCTAGGTAGGATGCCCTGAGAATTAGCCACATATTTTCATGCCAATGAAAACATTATCTTCGGCGATTATTTGCCATTTACTAGAAAGAAGCAAACACGCTCAGGTTAGTGGAAGCACCGTCAGCATTTGTAGTTGAATTTGTTTCTACAGTGCGAATATTACTACCAGTCAAATCTTGTTGCAGCAGATTAAAAGGTTTATCCGCATCGCGAATGCTAAAATCTGTATTCACATTAATAACCGGGTTGTTTCCTAAAGGTTGCACGTTTTCCCCATCGATGTTAAATCCCCGGAGCGATCGCACGTCAACTTCATTAGAAACTGTTACCGTTTTGGAAGATTGTGTAGAAAACCCAACCGAAAAACCTACGCTTTGGGCTACCGCTCTATTCGATATAACCGGGAAAGAGCCGACAATTATTAGCCCTAACAAAAGATACTTCATTTTAGCTTTTACCTATTATTGAAACACCGTGAAAGACCTGCTATGGGTTTCTGTAAAAGATTCCTGTCCGGTCACTTTCACAGAAGTAGCCGCACCCGCATCAAAACGATTGATACCTAAATTAAATTGACCGCCTGGTTGGTAAATCACATAAGATGACTCTGGTGTGACGCGACCGCCAGGATCGGAAACCGATAAGTTATCTCCAGCTACAGCAAATCCCGCACCAGTGTTAGAGTATTGGGTTTCGGTAATATTAGTGTTTACCGTTTGTTTGACGCAAGACGTAGTTCGGGAAAAGCCAGATGTAGGTTCGATAACTACTTGGGCGCTAACAGGTGCAGTTAAAATCCCAGCAGTCGCAACCGCACCCAAAATAGTTGATAAACGAATCATAAATTTGGGTTTTTTGTGATAAATTTGTGAAGGTATAGATATTTGTTCATCCTCCTTTGGATATGGCAGGTTTATATCGGATTTGACGAGCTAGTTTATAGTTACTCTTCACTTAATTAAAAGTTAGAATTTTCAAACACGCTGAAACTATTGGTTTGAGTGAGGATAGCATTCGTTCCCGAACCGCCTGGGGTAACAGTTCCTTCTCCACTTCTGGAGATATTTCCCGATAATCCTTCTCTGTTACCACCGTTAGTCACGCTGACTTTCGAGTAAGCGGGTAGGGTGTTATTGCCTGTAGAGGTGAGCGATACTGGTGTCGCGTTATCGGAAGAGAAAGTGTTGAGAGAGAAGTTAAAAGGAGAGCTGTTTGTAGGGGCTGTAAATTGAGTATTTGGGTTCAAATTTGAACCTTGATTGAGGACTCCAGAAGCATCGATTCCACTTCCGGAAATAGCAAAGCCGTTGAGTCGATTTGCTTCGGCAGTTCCGGAAGGAGCATCAACTCTTAACTGAATTTGGGTGGTGCGAGTTTGGGAGAAGTCAGCGCGGACTGGTAGTGTGGGAACCGACAATGCTGTCACCAACAGCATTATTTTCAACCAGTTAATTTTGGCAGTAGCCATGTTGATTTAGTTTTGGTTGTTGGGATCGGACTTGAATTGTGGCAAATTAAGGGTGGGAAAGCGAGAAATGCCGTTTCGCTTTCCCGTAACACAAGTTAGGTGTTAGGCAGGAAAGAAACCCAAGTTACCGCAAAGGCGACTAACCTGCCTCGCCTCCCCTAATTATTGACCAAATACGGTCATGCTACCCGTTTGCGACAAGACACCCACGGTACCTTGTCCGCCAGCAGTAACAGTACCCGTACCAATGTTGGTGATAGTACCTGCAAGAGTTCCGGCAACACCGCCAACAGTGATATTTTGGATACCATAAGCAGGCCCAGCGATCGTACCTGTAGCGTTATTAAGGGTTGTCGCGCTTACGGCATCCAACACATAACTGGATGCGTTGTAGCTAAAGGTGCTGCCATCTGTGGGAGCAGCAGCGGTACCGGCAGTGATAGCACCAGTAGCATTTAGTGTTGGCAGGGTGACGGCTCCCAGATTGGAACCGGAGACGCTAACGTTAGCACCTTTAGCTTCTGTTTGATTTTGGGCTGGTTGAACGATTAGCTGAAGTTGCGTGCTGTATTCGTTAGTAACTGCTGGGCCTGCCTGGGCGGGAGATGTGGCGATGGAGAAGGCTCCGCCTAAGACTGCGGCTGAAGCAATTAGAAGAGTTTTGACTTTCATTGGAGTTCCTTGAATAAAAATTTAGGTTTTTAGCGGCTGCTGAATTTACGCATCAGCAACCTTGCTATATCAATTTGTATTTGATTTAGTTTGGCAGCGTCGATACTGATTTCTTAAGGATCTGGCTTTTTTTGGCCGGGGAAAGGAAGGTAAGGTAAGGTAAGTGGCTGATGCGCTACGTTGAACTACGTAATCAAAGTCTATGCTATCTCAGTAATCTCCCAATTGCCAATGACAGCTAAACGGTTTAGGCAGACGACAGTCAATTACTACGATAGCTGAGAAAGCGCCTGGAAAGCGATCGCTCTTTGCCCAAAATTTTTCAGATAGCCTGCGATCGCGCCCATTTTGAGCTTTATTTACCTATCGATCGACTCAGTGTTGTTTCCGTAGTTCGCTGGATTTTTCTCTGTTATCCACATCAGTATAAAAACCCCTTTGCTAACAATAGTAAGCGATCTGTATTAATATAAAAATAAAGTTTTTCTAAAGAGCAATGGTTAAATTGCTTTCTAGATTTTTTGGAGAGGCTCTACCTGCTCTGGTTTATAGGAAATACAGACATCATGGAATTTCAATCAGCCATCCAATTTGCAGATGCAGCCATTTTCGCACAGACTAACAGACATCTTAAAACTGTCGAGTTAATGTTAATGCGTGGTGCTTGGTCAGGACAGACTTATCAAGAAATTGCGGCCACCATAGGTTATACTCCTGAATATTTGCAGCACGATGTAGGGCCAAATTTATGGAAAATACTTTCCAAGATGTCCGGTGAAAAGGTCACCAAAAATAATTTTCGATCGGTAATAGAACGGTGGTGTGCATCTAAGCTTAATTACGCGAAAGAAGAAGCTATTGTTGCTGGATTTTTTTCTGGTTACAATCAGCCAATAAATAATGGAATTTCTCAGGGTACGCAATGCTCAAATTTGGCGATCGCAGAAATTGCAGAAATTACTACTATGGATATGGATTTTCTTCCCAGATGCTCTACCCGTTCGGCAACGACATTAGAATTACCTAGAGGTCAAGTACCTATTGATTCTAACTTTTATATCCAACGTCCTCCCATTGAACTGCATTGCTTGGAAGAAATTAGCCAGCCAGGAGGCTTGGTGAGGATAGAAGCGCCCAGACAAATGGGTAAAACTTCCTTAATGGCTAGAATTATCAATCAAGCCAAAAAGCAGGGGTATCGCACGGTGCTGTTGAACCTGCAACTAGCAGAAAGAGGAATTTTTAAAGATTTGAATCGATTTTTAGAGTGGTTATGTGCCAGCGTAGGTCAAAGTTTACAATTA
>NZ_JACJUP010000681.1:0-3817 GCF_014748295.1 Planktothrix sp. FACHB-1355
GGAGGAACTAAGGCGACTGCGGCGATCGCATCATCTTCGTCCAAGCGCTGCACGCGCACTCCCGTTGCCATACGGGATTGGGGGGAAATCGCATTCACAGCTTGACGAATGATGATACCTCGACTGGTAACCATCATTAACTCGTCATCTTGATTGACGACGTGCAGTGCGGCTAGACGATCGGCTGTTTTGCGGAACTTCGTCGCCAGTACGCCCATACCGGCACGATTTTGCAAGCGGAATTGAGATACCGGTACTCGCTTGCCGTAGCCTCCGGTGGTAATTACTAAAACCCAAGGGCCATCGGGAGCGCTGAGTGCTGTGTCCTGAGTGCTGAGTGAAGATTCTTCGCTTTGTTCGAGAGTTTCCGAGTTGACAGAAGCGCTTTCCTCTTCATCCGCAGCACTGAGGGCGCTATTCAAGACCGATCCGGGGAGAATGTCCATACTGATGAGTCGATCGCCTTCTTTGATGGACATCGCTCTGACACCTCGCGTGGCGCGACCTAAAGGACGCAATTGGTCGTGATCGGCTCTAAAATGAATGGCCATACCAAGACGCGATCCGATGATGATGCTATCTTCTACACGAGCGCGACGCACCCAGCGCAGTTGATCTCCTTCTTCCAAAGAAATGGCGATTAATCCATTGGCGCGGATATTGCTAAAAGCTGCCAGTTCTGTCTTTTTGATATAGCCGCCGCAGGTTAACATGATCAGGTATTCTTCGCTGGTGAATTCAGCGACGGATACGATCGAAGTAATTTTTTCATCTCGCGGAATGGGCAACATTTGCACAATTGGTACGCCGCGTGCGGTGCGAGATGAGGTGGGAATTTGATAAGCTTTCAGACAGTAGACGACACCGCGCTGGCTAAAGAACAAAACGCTATCGTGATCGCAACAAGTTAAAAAGTGTTCTACACCATCATCTTCTTTCATGCGGTTGGCGGATTTGCCGCGAGTTCCCCGACTTTGGGCTTCAAATGCGTTCACCGGCATTCGCTTGATGTAACCTTGTTCGGTCAGCAAAATCAGCGCTTTTTCGTTGGCAATTAAGTCGGTTTCGTCGATTTCGCCTTCGGCGTGTTCGATTGCCGTCCGTCTGGGTGTAGCAAACCGCTCTTTTACCTGCTTCGCTTCTGTTTCGATGATTTCCAAAATGCGATCGCGCCGCGCCAAAATATCTTTTAAATCGGCGATTTGCGTTTGCAAATCCTCGTGTTCTTGCCGAATTTTTTCTGCTTCCAATGCTGTCAATCGCCGCAATTGCATTTGCAGGATTGCATCTGCTTGCACTTCCGAAAGCCCGAATCTTTCCATCATTTCTTGACGGGCGGTAGGGGCGTCGGCGGCATTGCGGATCAGTTCGATGACAGCATCTAAATTTAATAGAGCGATCAGCAAACCTTGTAATAAGTGGTCTCGTTCCTCGGCTTTTCGCAGTTCGTGTTGAGTGCGACGGGTGACGCATTCTATGCGGAAATCTAGGAAGACGTTGAGGAATTGCTTGAGAGTGAGCAGCTGGGGTTCGCCATTAACGAGGGCTAGCATATTCGCCCCAAAGTTTGACTGCAATGGCGTTTGTTTGTAGAGGTTGTTGACGACGACTCTGGGATAAGCGTCGCGTTTTAGTTCGATGACGATCCGCATTCCGTCGCGATCGCTTTCATCCCGGATATCGGCGATTCCTTCCAGCTTTTTGTCGTTCACCATTTCGGCGATTTTCTCAATCAAAGCTGCCTTATTGGTTTGGTATGGCAACTCGGTAATAATTATGGCTTCTCTGTCCGGACGTCCGCGCTGTTCGATCGTTTCAATTTTTGCCACGCCTCTCATGGTGATCGAACCGCGCCCGGTGGTGTAGGCTTCTTTAATTGCAGACGTTCCCAATATTTGACTGCCAGTGGGAAAGTCTGGGCCAGGTATATATTTCATCAACTCGATATCAGTAATTTCTGGGTTGTGGATCAGCGCCACCAACCCATCAATCAGTTCTCCCAGATTGTGGGGCGGGATGTTGGTTGCCATGCCAACCGCGATACCGGATGAGCCGTTGAGCAATAGCTGGGGAACTCTTGCGGGCAATACGAGCGGTTCTTGCTGGGAACCGTCGAAGTTATCGCCAAAATCAACTGTTTCTGCCTCGATATCCCGCAGCATCGCTTCGGTAGTCAGGGCGTGCAGGCGACATTCGGTGTAGCGCATTGCCGCTGGGGGGTCGTTATCAACCGAACCGAAGTTGCCGTGTCCGTTGATGAGGGGCGATCGCATGGAAAAGTCCTGTGCCATCCGCACTAGGGCGTCGTACACCGCCGTGTCACCGTGAGGGTGATATTTACCCAACACTTCCCCTACCACACGGGCGCATTTCCGAAAAGGGCGGTCTGGCATCAGTCCCAGCTCGTGCATTGCGTAAAGGATGCGACGATGCACAGGTTTGAGACCATCCCTGGCATCTGGGAGCGCCCGACCTACAATTACGCTCATGGCGTATTCTAGGTAACACCGGGACATCTCGTTCCCTAAATCCGTGGGTATAATCCGCTCCTGGGAAGTGGTCATACAGTGAAAAACTCCAAAAATGTGAGATTTTAGTCGCTACAATGCAAATAGATGAGAATTTCGCGACCCTGAGTTTCAAGAATTGGCAAATACCATTAAAATTGTATCACATTTTGCCGTTTTGAGTCTGTGAAAATTTGCGGACAAAGGGAGAGGGAGTCGGGAGGAGGGAAGCGGGAGAGGGAGAGGGAGCAGGGAAATAACGATCGGCAGTAAACTTTAGCAGAAACAATACAATATACTGACTTTTGGACTTTAGGTTTCGATCGCGTATAAGTTTCAACTTGTATGTAGGTGATTGGGCTCATTCATGACAAATATGTCTTAACGTACATTACCTGTACGCAGACAAAGCAATCTGCGAGCTGTTCGGTGGATGCTTGCTTATGGTTGGTTTTTTTTGCTTTTGGATAGATTCTTTTATAACTCGCTCTGCCTCTTCCAATCAGCAGTAGTTACGTTAGTTGCGGTTTTCGTTTAGCAAATATTTACGGAAGTAAAATGAGTAGGTATTAAATAAACTAAATATGCACTGGTTATAACCAGTGTATATTTAGTGATTTAGACAAGCATTAAGAAACTAAATTGCCATTGGAGATGACAATTAACATCGAACTTACTTGGAGAAATTTCTGCTGGCTGGTGCTGTATTCTCATCTAAAGCATCAGCGCTAGTCTTAGCAGTATCTGGGTACACAGAACCAAATTCTTTCAAAGCTTTTCCTGACTCTTCGGCAATATTTTTCAACCGTTCGCCTGGAGAATCTTTCGTTTCGCGTGCTTCTTGATACCACTCGTTTGTAGTTTTGGGTCTGACGGAATCCTTCTCGTGTGCTGTGTCGAGAACTTTGTCGGTCAAGCGTTGATTATTGCGTCCGGAGTCAACATTTGTCGTCAGCAGCAGAAAACCGACTACGACAACAGCCAAAAAACGCTTTACCTGAAGTGCGTTAAGCACGGAACTGATGCGATCGATCGCTCTAGAAATCCAATTTTTCATGCTCGTACTCCATGAATTCGTTCAATATTCAAGCCAATTCGCTTTTTTGATTACAAATCTAAGGCTAACAGCAGCACAGACGATCGTTCCTCTAACATAAGTCATAGCTTGGTTATCTAGCTAGGGGTTAGGGACTGGGGGCTAGGGATTAGGAGAAAGAGGGAGGAGGGAGGAGGGAAAGGTGCAATTAAGAACGTCCTAACTGACGAGAGCGGCTATAAAAAAGAGAGCTTGTTTAAATCATGTTCTCTCA
>NZ_JACJUP010000682.1:0-3817 GCF_014748295.1 Planktothrix sp. FACHB-1355
TGACGCTTGGCTGCGAATATGCTTGATAATGGCTTGTTCTGCTTCCAGATCGTGTTGCACCATCTGTCTGCAACTAAAAACACCATCCGGTTCCGGGGTGAAGCAGCACAATTCGGCGAGTTTGGTAAAGCTGACTACAGGAATGCCACCCAAACCATTCAGACGTTCGCCAATTTCATGGGCGTGTCCTTCTACCTCTCCGTAGCTTTTCTCAAAGAATTCGTGCAGCTGATAGAATTCGGAACCTTCAACGACTAAATGATGTTTCTGGTATTGCAGATACAGCGCCTGGAAACTTGCAAACGCGATGTTGAACCCTTCGCAGATAGGTGTAGTAACAGATTGCTCCAGCAAAACTGGATTGTCGTACACTCGATCGGCAGACCGTAGCAAACCTACAGCTTGAGTCATGGTTTTCCTCTCTTTCCCTTGGGATACTCGGTTGCAGCTACTGTAAATTTATCACTCTTCCCTTATCAGTCAAGAGCTATTTTTTAGCTTGATAACATTAATTCTCAATAATTAAGAACTGCTTAATTTCCGGATGCTGTCAGCTATCAAGTACTAAAATTCTCAGTAGCTGTGTCTGCTACAAATTGAGATAAATTCACAGTAAGGAAAAAAATCAAAATTTGATAACTTTTGTGCATCGCACTTAATAGTTAAATTGCTCATGTTGGCTTTAGGCAATTTGGCATCGGTCTAGCTTGGACGCCATGATGGCAGCGTGACGCCACCACTGATATCCGCCTATCCAACTCCGCGACGGTAGGTGTCCCAAAGGCGCTGATAAACTAAATTTTAAATAGGGGCTGCGAGCATCGTGACTTGGCCAACCGATGCGATCGCAAAATTGAGCGTAGTCTTCCTCTACCAGCTCGAAAATTTGTTTTTGCACACTCCAACCGAAGTGCCCTTTGCTGAACTTCACCCACAGTCTGTCAATTATCTCCAAATCCTCACAAGGTAACTTTTCGATATCCCCTGTTTGTAGATAATTGCTGGGCGATTTTCTCAATATATGACACATTACTGTCCAAGTTTCTTTATCTGCCTGTTCCCATTTACCGGCAGCGAGTAAATACTGTAACCTGCTGTAGTCAACCCCCGCTTCGGAAATCAAGTTGCCGCGCTGTATCTGTCCAATTTGAGGACGGAAAAGTTTGGTAAAAAAGTTAACACTGGGAGGTGGTGCGGCTTGTTGCGGTTGGCGAGGCGTTTTTGGAGTTGCTTCTATCGCCTGCATAACTTCTGCAACAGATTTGTAGCGCTGGCTGACCGTACTTTTGACTAATCTATCGAGAATCCGACCCAAGCGATCGCTTACTTGTGTACCCTGCGGTAAAAAATCTCGCCACACCCAACGATTTTCTACTGCATCAAACATATCCAAAGGCGGAACACCAGTCAGCAAGTAAATGCAGCTAACACCCAAACTGTAGAGATCGCTAGCAGGCAATGCTTTGCCCTTCATTTGTTCGGCTGCTACATATTCTGGAGTTCCTACCGCAGTACCAGTACGATATAAAGCAGTATCGGTAATCACTTTGGCAACACCGAAATCGATCAGTATGAGTTTGCCATCTTTCCGACATCGCATGATATTTGCCGGTTTGATATCGCGGTGCAGTATATTGCGATCGTGGACATATTTCAGCACTGGCAGCAAATCTCGCAGTAATTCCCAAATCTGGGTTTCGTTAAAAACTCCCTTTTGCTGTGACTCCTGTTGTAATGTCTGTCCGTCTATGAACTCCTGTACTAAATAAAGCCGCTTTTGCTGCTCAAAGTGGCCAAGCAGCGCCGGAATTTGTGGATGTTTGCCC
Source organism: Planktothrix sp. FACHB-1355 (assembly GCF_014748295.1). Classification (NCBI taxonomy): domain Bacteria; kingdom Bacillati; phylum Cyanobacteriota; class Cyanophyceae; order Oscillatoriales; family Microcoleaceae; genus Planktothrix; species Planktothrix sp. FACHB-1355. The sequence goes on from NZ_JACJUP010000682.1 coordinate 1,827, forward strand.
AATTCGTTTAAACGCGCCGCCTCTTGGTGAAATAATTGTGTCGCTTTTTTTATCACCAAAGTATTTTGATTCCCCTCAAGATAGAGTTGCTTAATTACGCAACGCTGCTTAGAGGGATGATTTTCATCCACAGCTAAAAAAGTTCTGCCAAATCCGCCCTTACCAATAGGTTTGAGCGGTCGATACTGCTGTTTGAGCAACAATGGGGAACCGCAGCTCAAGCAAAATTGAGCGTTATCTGGGGCTTGGGGATTTTGGCATCCAGGGGTGAGACAGTAACTCATCTTTAGGGCGTCGGGGCTAGGGGCTAGGGTCTAGGGAAGAGGGAGAGGGGAGAGGCAGAAATTTTGACTTTTGACTTTTGACTTTTGACTTTGGATTACTGGGCTTCGGCTTGATAGATGTAGAAATTTTGAAATGCTCCTAATGTTTCGACGTGATAACCGGGTAGTAACGGGTGTATAGCTAAATCTGTCCTATAAATGCTGAAAAAGACAAAATTATGCCTATAGGTGTTCTCTGCTATGATACGCTTAAGTTTGGGACGTCCGGTATCAACCAGTTTTTTGCATTCGCGCTCTAAAAAGTTATTGAAACCTTTGGGAGCTTCGGTACAGACGTTAGTTTTTAAGTAGCTGCTCAGCTGCCCGCCAGCATACTCTTCATAATCGGACTGGCTGGGATTGCTGGCTACCATCGATAACCCCAGTCCAGCTAAAGCTATACTGACCGCCAATTTGAGAATGTTTAAGCTTTTCATCGCGTTAACGGGTGTTTCAGTTCTAGGTTAGCCGAGAAAAATTTGCAAATATAAGGAAAGCTCTGGATCGATTTCACTGAGAAGTGCTATACTAGGTTTCGCAACGGCGAGCGTAGCCAAGTGGTTAAGGCAGTGGATTGTGGTTCCACCACTCGGGGGTTCGAGTCCCCTCGTTCGCCCTCCCATCGCAAGTTCAGGTACCTCAACGGCATTGGCTACTATTCGGTTTGATGTACTGGGATTTCGATCGCAAACTCTGCTCCCTGTCCTGGTGAGGAACAACACAATAGTTGTCCTCTATGTTTTTGTACGACTATTTGGTAACTAATCGATAATCCCAGTCCGGTACCGCTACCGGGAGGCTTGGTCGTAAAAAATGGGTCAAATAGACGCGATTGTACCGACTCCGGAATTCCTGGGCCATTGTCTGCAATCCGAATTCTGACGGTATGGGAACCTATCAATTCCGTGCAAATGCGAATAGTTGGTAATTGATACTGGCTGGTGGCTAGTGGGTTAGATTGAGATCCGCTAGTCAGTAACGAATATTGAGTAACTTGTTGTAAAGCGTCGATCGCATTATTTAATATGTGCATAAAAACTTGGTTTATCTCGCTTGCATAACAAGTAACTAAAGGTAAATTTCCATAATCTTTAATTACTTGAATAGGCGGATGTGTTTCTGTTTCGCGGAGTCGATGCTGCAACATTAGCAAAGAGTTATCTATTCCCTCATGGATGTTGACTGGCTTCATTTCTGCTTCATCAAGCCTGGAAAAGTTACGTAAGGAAATTACCAGATGCTGAATGCGTTCTGCACCTCTGTGCATTGCGCCGATAATGTTATGCGTATCGTTAAGCAAAAAATTTAAGTCTATAGTGTCAACAATTTGTTGAATTTTTGCCGTCATTTTGGGGGATTCTTCTTGATAAGCTTCTAGCAAGCTAACCAAATCTTTAATATATTCTCTAATGTAAGTGATATTGCCATAAATTGAATTGATTGGATTATTAATTTCATGAGCTATTCCTGCTACCAACTGTCCCATTGCAACCATTTTTTCATTTTGAACAAGTTGCACTTCGGCATTTTTTAATTCACCTAAAGTTTTTTCGAGTAAAATATTTTTTTCCTGAAGTTTTATTTGTAGCGATCGCAGTTTAAGCTGATTGCCAACACGCGACAAAACTTCTGCCTCCTGAAACGGTTTGGTAATATAGTCGGCAGATC
>NZ_JACJUP010000683.1:0-3814 GCF_014748295.1 Planktothrix sp. FACHB-1355
CGCATCGGTCGAGTAATGCCAGAAACCGGGTTTTTCTTGGCTAGTAACAACAAAAGCTACCCACCAAAAAAACCCGGTTTCTCTAAACGCACAAAATCGGCTTTACACGCCAGCGACTACTTTTTCAGCTTCTGAAGGAAAGCCATGATCTGAGCATTTTGCTTCTTCAGTCCATCAATCTCAGCCTGCATCTTGGCCATTTGCTGTTTCAGAGCTTGGATTTCAACTGTTGCCGCTCCGTCAGTGGCCGCAGTTGCCGGCGCTGCTGCACTAGCTGGAGCTGCACTAGCTGGAGCTGCTTTCGCCGCAGGTGCTGCTGCTGCTGCGGGACGTTTTTTCGACTTGTCTAGGGCGGTTTTCAGCGCTGCCATCAGCTGCTTCTGGTCAAATGGCTTTGCCAGAAACTCAAAAAATTCAAATGGTTCCGGAATTTCTTTAGTAACTTCGTCTTTACGGCCTGACATTACCACTAAAGGAATCGTCCGGAGCTCTGGTTGTTTTTCGATTTCCTGAAAAACGTCCCAACCACTTTTCTTTGGCAGGATGAAATCCAACATAATCCAGTTCGGACGTTCCTTGCGGATTAAATTGAGTCCTTCTACGCCGTCTTTGGCTTCGACGATCTCAAATTTACCCGCAGGTAACATATCTTTTACGGTTTTTCGGATGACTCCGCTGTCGTCTATAACGAGTATTTTGTTAGGCACGACCGATTCCTCTGCGGGAACAGTGATTTTTTTCTAAAACTAATGCTATCGTGTGGGCTTCTTTACTGTGCTAGACACCGCAGCGCTAACACGGGTTGGGTTTTTGTGTTGTATCGGCTGTCCGATCGAGGCAAGTATTTTTTGCCGCTAACAACCGAATCCTGGCAAACACGATGAGATGGGCCGCGTTTGGATAGACTGTATTAGCCTTTTTTCAGCTTACCAGCGAACGACGTTTTACTTTCCCAAGGGAATTTAAGTATATGAAAACCTCCCACACTCACAAGCTTTAGTCTCGATACGGACAATTGAAATTGTCTATTAAGACCAATATTTCTATGTCTACGCACCCATACTACCAGTTCCTTGCCCACCCTAGCAGCACTTTGTCTGACATCAGCGCAAGTGCGGCGATGGCGGGAGTAAATTCTGATGGCGTCGATCGCATAAGAGTCTCAGGTGACATACGATTGCCATACCAGTTTAGCCAACGCTCTACAATTTGAGGCAGACTAATTTTTAAAAGTGCTAGGACCTTGTTTTTCAGCATAAATACTTAAGTTCTATGGCATCTGAAGCTAATCGTACAGATATAACCGCAAAAGCCAATACCCAAATGAAATCTGAAATTGAGGCTATGCCGGCTTGGTTGCGAAGTCGAGGTATCGGTAAAGCCAGTGAAATCTCAACTGTGCAGCGCATTATTAAGCAGCGCCAGATTCACACCATTTGTGAAGAAGGGCGCTGTCCCAATCGGGGTGAGTGCTATTCCCAAAAAACAGCGACTTTCCTACTGATGGGGCCGACCTGTACCAGAGCTTGTGCTTTTTGTCAAGTAGATAAAGGTCACGCGCCCATGCCTTTAGATCCTCAAGAACCCCAAAAGGTGGCCGAATCAGTGCAGTTGCTCGGTTTGCGCTATGTGGTGCTGACTTCCGTGGCGCGAGACGATTTGGCAGATGGGGGAGCGGGTTGGTTTGCGGTGACAATGGGGGCTATCCGCGAGTTAAATCCCCAGACGCAAATAGAGGTGCTGACACCAGACTTTTGGGGCGGTCAAGGAGATGCAGAGCTTACGCCAGAAGAAAAACAGCATCAACGGATTGCTACGGTGGTGAAGGCAAAGCCGGCTTGTTACAACCACAATATTGAAACGGTGCGACGGCTGCAAGCACCGGTGCGGCGAGGGGCTAAGTACGATCGCACTCTCGCCGTCCTCCAGATTGTCAAACAACTCGACTCCACAATTCCCACCAAATCCGGGTTAATGCTGGGACATGGGGAAACGGAAGCAGAAGTAATCGAGACAATGGCAGATTTAAGGGCTGTGGGGTGCGATCGCATCACCTTGGGTCAATATATGCGTCCCTCTCTGGAACACCTGCCGGTGCAGAAGTACTGGACACCGACAGAATTCGATCGTTTGGGTACGATCGCCAAGGAAATGGGCTTTTCTCACGTTCGTTCCGGGCCACTCGTCCGCAGTTCCTACCACGCGAGTGAGACTGCTTAAGGGAAACAGCCTCAAGATTTGCAACTTGAGGCATACCTTACAAATTTACAAATCTTTCTCGGATGTTGTGTTATTGGGGATCGATCTTTGGTATTTGTTGATCAATCACCAAAACCAAATTAGGAGAACAGCCTATGACTGCTAAAGTCCCAAAAACGACTAATGCAACTCGTCCTAGCACAAAAGGCCCCTATCCGTTTCGTACAGCTTGGTTTCTACTGCTGTTAGGTATCAACTTCTTGGTAGCAGCCTATTATTTCCATATTCTGGTATAACACCGACATTTTTTGACAATCGGTGCTGCTCAGAGCGTGCCTTTGAACAAACCTTGGGGACGAACGAGCAGCACTATTACCATGATGACTAGCGCTACAGCGAGTTTATATTCTGGCCCTAAAAAGGGAATGCTGAATTGTTGACCGATGCCGGCGGTAACTTCCTGGGCTATACCAATGACGAAAGCACCTGCGATCGCACCGTAAGGATTGCCAATTCCACCCAGAATTACAGAGGCAAACATCGGCAAGATCAAAAACCATCCCATATTAGGCCGAATTCCCGTAATCAGGCCGTACATACCGCCACCTAAAGCGGTTAAAGTGCCAGCGATCGCCCAAGTCCAAATCACGACGCGATCGACATTGATACCAGTGACGCGAGCTAAGTCAACATTATCTGCGACGGCTCGCATCGCTTTGCCGATTTTGGTATTCTGCAATAACAAGTGCAGTGACACAATTGCCAAAATAGCTAAAATTACGACGACGATCCGGTAGAAAGCGACTCTGACACCGAAAATGTCGATCGCATCTGCAACAGGTAAAGCATAGGATTGGTTGCTACCTCCCCAGATGAAGATAATACCGTTGCGGATAAATAAGGCCAATCCTATAGATAGGATCATTAAAGTGGTAGAAGTAGCACGGCGATCTCGCATCGGCGACCACAGCAGCTTTTCTGACAGCACCATTCCGGCTACCGTTACGATCGCACCAAAAATCAGCGCCAACCAGATATTTACTCCACTCGTATTTACTACCCAAGCCAGATAAGCTCCCAGCGTCATAAAGTCACCGTGAGCGAAGTTGGCTAGCCGCAAGATTCCATAGGTCAGCGTTAAACCGACTGCTGCCAGAGCAATGATACTACCTACCGCAATCCCGTTTACAAACAGCTGTGCAATTTGTTGTACGTCCATTTTTTGATTTATAACCTTTACCCAGTCCTATCGCTTTGATAGATTGTCTCCCAACACAACTGCTTTGAAAAGCTTCATATTTTGAAAGCTATATAAAAATGCTGCAAAATCTCAGAAAAGCAGACTGACTGGCTTCCTACAAGCGCAATTGCTAACTTTCAGCTTTGTCTGACCCGCAGAAAATATTAATTTTTTTGGTTCTCCTTGACTCTCCAGTGCAGGGGAGGGTTTATCGTAGTATTGTCAGTTTCGCTTAAAACGTAATCTACCTCATTGTGTAAGTCTTGTCTAAGAGTTGACATCCTCCTCGACCTAAAGGTACGAGGATTCCAAAGATCGCTCTTTGGGCTTCCTCTTTCCACGACTCGGCTTACTTGGAGGGATTTCTCCACCCAG
>NZ_JACJUP010000684.1:0-3810 GCF_014748295.1 Planktothrix sp. FACHB-1355
TTTGAGGATGGGCTAGACCTGATTTTGCGCTACTACCCAGGCGTAGCCAGTACGGAAATTGCGATCGCACGAGAGAGCAATAACCGAACCGAACCGAACTTGCACATTTGATACCCTTAAATAGAAAATCGATCGGTAACAGTGCCGAGTATTTGCTGTCACCATCATAGAGGGTAGAGCTTTCTGCAAAAATCGCTCTGCCCGGAATAGCTATTCAAAGCAAATTCCAAATACCTTCGCGAAAATATATAAATAAAATCTTTACCTTTATAGGAGACTGCCTAATGCCCGCGACCGACTTCAAAGACTATTACGCCGTTTTGGGGGTGAATAAGACCGCTAGCGCTGACGAAATCAAAAAAGTCTACCGCCGACTCGCACGCAAGTATCACCCCGACATGAACCCTGGCAACAAAGACGCTGAATCTCGCTTCAAAGAAGTCAGCGAAGCCTACGAAGTGTTGTCAGACCCAGACAAACGTAAAAAATACGACCAATTCGGCCAGTATTGGAAACAGGCCGGTCAAGGATGGCCATCCGGCGGTGCCAGCCCTAACGTTGATTTCGGTAACTTCGACTTCAGTCAGTATGGCAGTTTTGATGAATTCATCAACGAATTGCTGGGTCGATTCGGCACCACAGGTACTGGTGCTGGGCCGGGGCGTTCTGGCGGGCGGACTTACAACTACCGTACCAATGCGGGAGGCCCAAGCGGATATAGCAATTTTGGTGGCTATGAGGGTTTTGAAGATCGGGCAGGTCAAGCAGGATCGGATAGAGAGGCAACCCTCAACCTCAGCTTATCCGAAGCATTTCACGGCGTCCAGAAGCGCCTGGACTTAGGTGCAGAAGTCGTTGACGTGCGAATTCCCCCAGGTGCCAAAACTGGTAGTCGCATTCGTCTCAGAGGCAAAGGCACAGTCAATCCCTACAACCAGCAGCGCGGGGATTTGTACTTAACAGTGGAATTGCTGCCCCATACCTTCTTCCATTTTGAGGGAGAAAACTTGGTCTGCGAGGTGCCAATTACTCCAGATGAAGCTGTTTTGGGAGCTCAAGTAGAAGTGCCCACACCCGATGGTGCCGTTACAGTCAACGTTCCCGCCGGCATTCGTTCCGGTCAATCCCTACGCCTGCGGGGCAAAGGATGGCCAAACCCCAAAGCCGGACGCGGCGACCAAATGGTGAAAATTACGATCGTACCGCCGAAAGACCTCAGTGCCATCGAACGGGAATATTACGAAAAAATCCGCACCTCCCGCAGTTTCAATCCTCGCAGTCAATTAAAGCAAATACGTCTGTAATTTTAGATTTCAGATTTAAGATTTCAAATTTGGAATCTTAAATCTAAAATCTAAAATTTGAAATCTGTTAAAGAATATGGCCTTGGTCTTAAGAGTTGGTAAACTATTTCCCATGTAGGATAATTGATGACCCACCGGGCATCTACCCATCGGCAATGACTCTTATCCAAGAAGTAAAAAAAATCTGCGATCGTCTTGCTCCCCACGGATGGCGAGACTTGCTTCTCCAACACGGACTCGATCTCGCCGCCACCGATCTCAAACGGGAACTCACCAAAGAATTACCCGGTATCAACCGACGCATTCCCGGTTTTGAAGATTTTGCCCAAGAAGGCAAAAGAGGTATCGAACCGCGCAATCCCGCCCGCAGCTTGCTCTTTCACGCCTTCGCTTCGACGAATGTAGTTTCTGGTGTTGATGGCAAACAGCTAAGTGCTTTTCCCACTTTAGCGGAAATCGATACCGTCGAAAACTACGTTTATGGCGTCAATCCACCCTCCTTGCTGGAGATTAGAGCCCGTGCCAACCGTGCTAATTTAGCGATCGTCGTCTTCGCATCTGAATATCGCCCCGCACCGGAAACAGTCCTGCAAAAGCACGCCGAAATGTGCTACTCCCGTACCGGCATCGCCAGAGTAGGAACTGTCGAGCCACTTTATAACGGTCGCAATCGAGGATTCCTACCTTTTGTAGATGGAAATCCTCATGCTTTTCGAGTTTTGCCATCTCGTTACTCCGCCTATTTGGCAGTCCAAATGAAAGGCAACAAAGACCGATTTGGGCCGATGCGTTTCAACATCAGGCAAGAGCTAAATCGTATAGATAGCGACAATTATCCCAACCCAGGCGATGATAAGCTGCGCGATTTTTGGGTGCCCCTGCACAAACTTTTCAGCGGCAAAGAATGCCTGCGCGGTTTTGACTTGCAGGTAGTCTTAAAAGCTTATCACATCAACGAAAAGCTGCGGCGCATCCATCTCGAAATTGGGAAGCAAGGCACTGGATGGCAAGAACCAGACATCAGCAAGCCGCCATTTATATTTACTGAAGGTATAGCAGAATGGTCAAATAATCCCCAATATGGCCCCGGAGTTTTATTGCCAGTCGTGCATCCCCACTTAGTTCAACCAGCAGAATATAAGGGTAAACCGCTCACATTTAAAGTTCCCAAAGATTACAACCAAATTTTATCTTCCAGCCTCTACATCCCTACTGGCAAACAAGATGCGCGTCGCGCTCCCGAATATGTCCACGCACGCTTTCAAATTTTGCCAAACGGCCAACAAGTTGACCTCAACGAAAAAGAAAACGTCGCCGAAATTGTCGCCCAAGGTGGCTACGATGCCCTACATTTTATCGATTTTACTGGCGATGGCTGGATTGAAGCTATCTGTCCGCAATTAGCAGTGCTTTTGCCCCGTCGCGTACCAGCTTATTCCATAGTAGCTGCGCCTGATTTCTTCCCCAATACCGATCAGCGAGAATTGATGGATTGGTGGCAGCAGTCAGTACCGAGTTCGATCAAACGCAGTACTTGGAGAATTACACCCGGTACTTTATCCGATGAACGACTAGCACCGAATGTTCAGATTAAAAAAGCACCTTTTCGCACAGAAGATACTAGCGTAACTGCGATCGTCTCTTTCTTGCTAGACAAACCCGTTCGTCAAATGCCTCTGGAAGTTCCCGAAACTAACAGAAGTTCCTACCTTCCAGATGCAGCAGCGGGAATTTTTGCTCCCGGTTGGGATGTCAGTTTCGACGTTACCCCCGACGGCACAAAACACCTAGCAGCTTACGGTTTGGGCAGTCCATTTCCCGAAGATGCCAAACTATGTGCAGCTCTGAGTACATTTTGGCCTGCTGTTGCTCCCGATACGGCACGCACTTTTGAACCTAACGAAATTTGGCCGACAATTAGCCCGCTTACCGATGAAGAAATCGGTCAAGTTGGCAAGCTTCCTTGGGATGGAGTAACAGGCCCTCGGTTAGTAAATCGGGAAAATAAAGAATTTGTCGAGTACGCTGCTTTCGATAACGTTGATTATGTCAAAAATGCTTTGCAAAATCAATTTTCTTTAGCCCTAACTGGCAAAGTAGGCATTCGCGAATACGAAGCCCGCGTTTTGGCAATGGCGCGAGTTTACCGAGCATTGGGCATTAAGGAAGAAAACTTTTATAAACCAGGGGTTACCTCCACTCAAGCATTCTGGGATATCACTAATGAAAAAGCTAAATGGAGTGTGTTTTCTTTCCGAAAAGTTGCTGATGATGACCCGGAAGTAAAAAAAGCCGAATCGCAAACTAAAACTAATCTGCACGGCAATGTTTATCGCTTTCAGGTATATCGTCATGGCGATAAAAATTCTGTAGGTCAAAAAGTTTTTGTGGCAATTGAGGAAATGGTCATCCTGTTTGTAGATCCTATTCAAATTGTCATGAAAAGAGGCAATCGTGACTGGGAACTCAAAAATATCTGAGACGAATGTCGTAATTATTGGTAGTG
>NZ_JACJUP010000685.1:0-3808 GCF_014748295.1 Planktothrix sp. FACHB-1355
GCTATTATTAATGTACCGCCTAATTTTATGTTCAAAGCGAAGATTTTTAACCCCAGTCGCCTCTGTGCGATTTATCGCAAAATCGGATAATAAATACGATTAATCCAAAATCCAAAATCTAAAATCCAAAATCAAATGACCGCTCAAACAGATATTACTTCTCTCGCCAGTTTAGCAGAAATTCCCTATCTTGATGAAGCTGGCAAATTACCTGAAATTTTGCAAGGTAAAATCGGTGTTTACGCAATTTATGACGAAGAGAAAGCGCTTCAATTTGTCGGCTATTCTCGCGATGTTTATCTCAGCATCAAACAGCACTTTGTCCGTCAGCCGCAAAAATGCTACTGGCTCAAAGTCCAAACAATTGAAAAGCCTAATCGGACAATTCTAGAAAATACGATGAATGCTTGGATTGCTGAAAATGGCGCTACTCCAGTTGGGAATGGTGCTGATAAAGTAAAATGGACAGAAGCTATTGATGTCAAACCGCTGATGACAGATGAAGAAAAGGCAAATTATGAAAAGGCAGCAGGAGAAGAGTTGGCGCAATCTAAACTGCTCAAAAATGTGGCTCGTCGAGTAGAAAGTGAAATTTTAGCGGTGTTAAAATCTCGCGGTTGCCAAGAGGAAATCCGCTTTAATCCCAAATTGAAAGATAGCGGTTTGTTGGATTTGAAGTAGCGAATCAATTTGTAGGTTGGGTTGAGTAATGAAACCCAACTTACAAGCATTATAGCTGTAAGTTAAGTCATGATGAACACAGATGAATACATCTTATCTGCGTGCATCTGCCCTTTTCAATCTTTATACTAGAACCAGAGTGAATAGTATATCATGTCGCTGAAGCTCTTGAATAATCGCTATCAACTCGTACAAGCGATCGCAACTGGTGGATTCGGTCAAACATTCCTCGCCGAAGACACTCACCTGCCTTCCCGCCGTCGTTGTCTGCTCAAACAGCTTAAACCAGTTGCCCATAATCCGCAAGCATATCAACTAATTCAAGAGCGTTTTGCGCGAGAAGCAGCTATTCTGGAAAAACTCGGCAATTCTCACGACCAAATTCCCGATTTATACGCCTATTTTGAAGAAGGCGGACAATTTTATTTAGTCCAGGAATGGATTGAGGGTCAAACTTTAACAGAAAAGTTACAGCGAGAAGTAAAATTAAGCGAATCTACCGTCCGCGATATCCTGATAAATATTTTACCCGTTATCGATTACGTTCACACTCAGGGTATCATCCATCGAGATATCAAACCTGACAATATCATTTTGCGCCAACGCGATAACAAACCGATTTTAATTGACTTCGGCGCAGTCAAAGAAACCATGACCACGGTGCTGAATTCCCAAGGCAACCCCACTCACTCAATGGTAATCGGAACGCCTGGGTTTATGCCTTCGGAACAAGCAGCAGGTAGACCAATATTTTCAAGCGATTTATACAGTTTGGGGCTAACTGCCATCTATCTGCTGACGGGAAAATTGCCTCAAGAATTGCAGGTTGATTCCCAAACGGGTGAGTTGATTTGGCGTCAAAATGCGCCAAATATTAACCGTAACTTGGCGACGGTATTGGATAAGGCGATTCGATCGCATCCACGCGATCGCTTTTCTACCGCCAGACAAATGCTAGACGCCTTACAAACTTCCCCTACCCCCGTTGCTGGTGTCCCCCTTTCCCAGCAAGAAACGATTGCAGTATCCCCAGGCGGCGCATCCACCCAAGCAGTTAAAATTCCTCATCCCTCCAATCGTTCCAGGGAGTGGAAAAAAGCAGCGATAATTGCAGGCGGAATCGTTGGTGCTGCGTTTATTATTGGGATTGCGATCGCCAAATCTCGCCAACCGATCGCACCGCAACCAGTAGTAAAAAAAGATACTTCGTCCGCAATTGAGAACTCCCCCACTTCCACCCCATCAACCTCAAATCCAGTAACAGCAAAAATCCCTTCCCCTGCGATTGAGAACTCTCCCACTTCCACTCCATCAACCCCAAATCCAGTATCAGAAAAAACCCCTCCCCCATCAGCAACTCAAGAACCTATTAACCAAAATAGATCTCGCCGGATTTCGACTCGCGGACTCGTACCGGGTTTTCCCGTTGGTACGCCAGAATCTACAGTCAGAAATACTTTGGGGAATCCCAGCAAAATTACTAAAGGCGTCTGGAAAAATACCCGCGCCGTACTCTATGAAGATTTTGTCCCCAGTGAAGTTAGCTTGGGTTATTTATTCGATCGCAATACCCAACTTTTGCGTCAAACCGAAGTAGCATTCGCTCCCTCGGTAGACTCGGAATCGATGTTTAAAACTCTCAATGAAATGCTAGGCAGTCCAGCATCACGGGAGATAAAACTACAGCTAGAAAGAGTGTATAAAAGAGAAAAGAATAGATATTCCTTTGCTGTAGGCGATCTAAAAGGAGTAATTGAGCGAAACGATCGCGATCGCATTTACATCGGCATTTGGGATCGAGATTTACACTAAATACACAATTGATACCAAATCCAGATTAGCTACCCCCTTTATCTTCTTCCTCTCCTCTTCGCACTCTTCTCGTCTTCGCCGTTCGTTCACTCAGGAGGTAGTTAACCAGGATTTAGTATGACCAAACTAATCAGCAATAAAAAAAAGTCCCATTTGGGACTCTTTAAATGCAAATGCAAGGTAATAATGCCAGCGATTACTTAATAGAAACTTTACCGCCAGCTTCTTCAATTTGCTTCTTGATATCTTCGGCTTCTTCCTTCTTAATGGCTTCCTTAATCGCTTTAGGAGTAGCTTCCACCAAATCTTTGGCTTCTTTCAGACCCAAACCGGTAATGCTACGTACAACCTTGAGAACGCCAATTTTCTTGTCAGCAGGAACTTCTTCCAGAGTGACGGTGAATTCGGTTTGTTCTTCTACAGGTTCGGCAGCAGCAACAGCACCAGGAGCAGCCATCATCATCATGCCACCAGCAGGAGCAGCAGCGCTAACGCCGAAGGCTTCTTCAATTTGCTTAACCAGTTCGGCAGCTTCCAACAGAGTCAAAGTTTTGAGTTGTTCGAGAATTTGATCGGTAGTAGCAGACATTGATAAACTCCTGAGAATTGTTTAGATAATTTGGTCATCGGTCATTAGTCATTAGTCGTCGGTCAAGAGTTAGTGGTTTTGAAAATTAACTACTAACAATTGACAACTGACAGCTGACAAACTAAGCGGCTTCGCCTTCGGCGGCACCATTGTTTTCCTTGTCCTTGTCGGCCACAGCTTGAAGGCCACGAGCCAGCGAAGAAGGAACTTCGTTGATCGCGATCGCAATTTTGGCAGTCACAGAATTCAAAGCACCAGCAATCTGAGCCATGAGCTGTTCCTTGGATGGCAGGTCAGCGATCGCCTTGACAGCATCTTGATTTAAGGCCCGACCTTCCATGACGCCACCGCGAAGTTCCGACTTCTTGGTAGCTTTTTGGAAATCTTGATAAGCCTTAATCGCGCCGCCGATGTCTTCCTTGACGAGGAGAAAAGCAGAAGAACCTTTCAGGAATTCCTGCATTGGCTGCCATTTCTCATCGTCTTGAACGGCAATTCCCATCAGCGTGTTTTTAGTCACCTTGCAAACAGTACCGGTGGGACGCAGCCGTCGCCGCAAATCAGTGATCTCAGCAACAGATAGCCCTTGGTAGTCGATCGCGACTACTAGCTGAGACTGGCTCAAGGTTTCCTTGAGGTCAGCAATAATTGCGTCTTTGTTTTCTCGCGTTCTACCCATACTTATTTCACCTCCTGAAATTGGGGAATGGGGATAGGGGCTAGGGG
>NZ_JACJUP010000686.1:0-3801 GCF_014748295.1 Planktothrix sp. FACHB-1355
TAGCCAGTATATCTGTAAACCTTACTTCTTCTTTCAACCTGCCTCTACTGCACGCAATTTGTTACAAATACTAACAACTCGGAGTGAGTATGACTTTACCTTATTTTCATTGTACTACAGAAACGACTTGGAAATCCTGATTTGTTTGGGAAGATGGAGATGAAAGCGATACCTTTGTGATTAGCAGTTCAATTTAGATATAATTACTCTGGATGCTAATGAAAAAAGCGATCGGCGATACCGTAGCTTAAAGGTAGCACCCTGAAAGCGGCAAGCCCATGCTGGCATGAGTGCGAGTGCGTTTGAACTGCAACCATATATAGGATTAGCCTGGTTTAGAGGCAACCTAAGCTTTCAAAACAGAGTCGCTTTGCTATTTCCTCTTTAAGAGGGTACATAGCATTGGCTTAATCTTTCATTTGTTGGCATTTATCGATAACCTCACATAAGTGGACTGCTGGAACTCAGAACCCCATCTGGTTTATTCCTTTGGTGATGATAACCGTTTAGACAGGGATAAAAGGTGAAAGGTTCATCGTTATCTTTAATATTCCCCAGGTTTGCTCCAAAATTAGCTACCAGCACGAAGTTTTGTGGGAGGCTTTTTTTGGCCCGATCGGGGGATATCTAGTCCTATATACAAGGATGCCTCAGTTATCCCGTTAATTAATAGACCCAATAGTATGAAATTACCGAACTTTTTGGCCCTAGTTTTCCGCACAGATAGCTAGAATTGCCGATCGCATTGAGCGTTCGGGCGGGGCTGTTGGCGAAATTCAGCCAATCTAATATTTTTACCTGAGTTGACTAGAAGCCCAGATCGGCTTTAGCGGATTCAGCGGCGGCAAAAACTTCCTCATCTGACCGTTCTTCCCAGCGGGTGTCGCCAATTTCGCGATAGAAGTTTTCGTCATAAGGACGGGTACGCACCACTACCGGCATGGGAACAGCATGACCCAGAACCAAAGCTTGCTGCTTGGAATCCAGTTTAGCCAGAACAGAGCGCAAGCTGCCAGCACCGGAGACACCAGTAAAGATGGCGTCGATGTCTTTTTCGTCGTTGAGTAAGGCGGTGATGCGAGTGCCGATTTGCGACATGACTTCGTTATCGATTCCGGAGGGACGCTGATCCACTATCAAAAGCGTGACGAAGTACTTCCGCATTTCACGAGCTATTATACCAAAAATTGTACCTTGCACAATAGCCGGATCGAGAAACCGATGGGCTTCTTCGATGGTGATGACCAACTGTTGGGGGCGATCGATCGGATTTTTGGTTTGCAGAAACAACTCTGCCTTGCGGACATACTCTTTGTGGATGCGTCTGGTGATGACGTTGGTCACCAACATATAGGAGAGCATATCCGACTGGGAACCAAACTCAACTACCACGTGCTTACCTGCTTCCAGGGATTGCAAAATTTGATTGACGTAGTTGCGGGGGCAGGTCGATCGCATATATTTAAGATTTTCCAGTCGCAGGAGTTTGCGCTGCAAGGCCATAATCGAACCTATGTGACCTTTCTTCTCTTCGCAGAACATCTTGATATCTTCATTTGTCATGTTCAGCAGATGGGTAATCCAGGAATTGCCAAATTCGTTGCGGAGAATGTTGGCATTATCCAGCGACGCTTCCGAAATACCTAACTCTTGTCCTACTAACTTGATATCTTCTACTTCAATTTGGTCGTAACCTAAGTAAAGTTCTTGGGCGTCGCGCACTCCTCGTCGCCTGGTGGATTGAGGGTCTAGGGTATAAATTTGCACAATTCCCGGAAATAGCTGGCGCAAACCTTTAACGGTGTTGAAGTTTTTGCCTTCCGAAACTGCTTCCCAGCCATATTCCGAGTGCATATCGAAAATAAGATTAACGGCTGCCTGCCTGCGAATGATGCCGGATAGCAACAATCTGGTGAGAAAGGATTTGCCTGTGCCGGATTTGCCGAATACGCCGTTGCTGCGTTCTACAAATCTGTCTAAATCGATACAAACCGGCACATCCATATCTAAAGGTTGACCGATCGCAAAGTTGCGCCGATGGGGGTCATCTTCCCAACCGAACACAGTGCGGAAGTCGCGTTCTTGGGCATCGTATACTTGGCTGAAGTGAGTGGGAATTGTCTTGACCGGACGCAATTCTATCTGTTCGCTGCTTTGCGCTTGAAACGATGCCAGCATTCCCTGTGTTTCTGATGGCAACTTGGGAATTTTGCCGTTGGGAACGAAGAAACCGGGCGGTTCTGGTGTGGGGGTGAACATCAACATCGGCGCGAGTTCGATCGTACCGTAAGTGCCACTGCCGGCTAAAACTTCTCGCAGGAAATCATCTTCTTCTGCGGGGGGATTGGCGATAATGCGTAAACTGGATGTTCCTAAAGCTACATCGGTTAACAAACAGAAAAAGCGCGATCGCACCCCCTGCACCACCAAAAATTTGCCCACGCGCATATCTTCCACGGAAACATCCGGGTGCAGTCGCACTTGCAACCCATCGCTGAGGGAACCTTCAATTACCGAACCTAATGGCTTGCCTAAATTCATGTTCGAGCTGCACTTATTTTTAATTGCTAATGGCTAATAGCTAATCGCATTCAAATATTAGCAATTAGCCATTAGCTATTGGCGAGATTAATCTATTTCAATGGAAGTGGGAGAAGAGGGAGTGGTGGTAGTGGTAGGTGTGGGTTGTTTGCGATATTGAGTATAGAGACGATCGCGCCAGTTGAAGAACGTTTCGTATGCCGCGCTATCAGCCAGTCCTGGAACTCCCTTTCCTTTGAGCGTTTCCGGAATCTCTAGATAGGGCCCTTCCGGAATTTTGATGTACATACTCAAACCAGCTACGGCAAAATCTGCCAAAGTCGGATAGTCTGTAACCAAATAAGGCTTATTTAAGAGTAGCAGACTGACAGCTTCCAGGTCTTGTTTGAGGTCTTCTTGGGATGATTTTACAACATCAGGGCCGAAACCAATGCCCGAACCCAACAGATTGAAAAAGTCTCCCGGCACTGCGCCCACTAGGAGTTTAACAAAATCGGGGGTTGTGGGGGGCAAAACGGAGGTGCGGAAGCTTTGATTTTGGCTGAGTGCGCCAAATAATGCTTTGCGAGCTTTGAGTCCGATCGACTCATCGGCCCATTCTTCGATGAGCAAGCACTGTCCGCGTTGTTCTGGATTGACGGGAATAATGGGTTTTTCTGGGTATTTGCGATCGAGGTACTTGGCGATCGCTGTCGAATCTACCACAATCTCGTTCCCGTCTTTGAGTACCGGCACTTGTCGCTGACCGGACATTCTGAACAATTCTAATTGTCCGATTCCCGGTGTGACTTCAATTTTCCGGTACGTCAACCCTTTATAGTCCAGGATCAGCCGCACTTTCTCAGAGTAGTGGGACATTTCAAACTGGTATAACTCCAGCATTTTCTTTCTCCTTATTTCTGGCCGATCGTTAAAAAGTTTATTCTACTTTAGTCATCAGTCAGTTGTCAGTTGCCAAATTACCGTTGTGATTTTTTTGGTGTTTTTCAGTGACCTCTGACCGTTGACATTTGACTGATGACTAATAGCCAAATTAAATAAAAACCCACTGCTTTGCAGTGGGGGTACCGATGCCATTTTGAAGGGAACGGATATTTGTTTATTATGCACTTTGACGGGTTAACAAACCCCACAAGAAAATTAGAACCATAGCGCCAATCGCAGCAAAAGCCACACTGGGTATTGTCAGGGCTCCGTATGCTGCTCCTCCGCTTGTTCCCAAGAGCAGATTGCCCAGCCAACCGCCGACGATCGCGCCCA
>NZ_JACJUP010000687.1:0-3799 GCF_014748295.1 Planktothrix sp. FACHB-1355
GTGTTTCACCGCATCTAGTAAGCTCCTTCTTTTTGCAGCACAACTTTGATTGTTTGTAGCAAAATTTGGAAATCGAGAGCTAGAGACCAGTTCTGAATATAGGTTATATCCAGGCGAAAAACATCTTCAAAATCAACAACATTAGAACGACCGGAAACCTGCCACAAACCGGTAATACCAGGTAGCACCTCATGACGGATAAAGTGATGTTCCGACATTTTTTCTACATCTCGTAACGGAAATGGTCGTGGACCGACAAGGCTCATTTCACCCAGTAGGACATTAATGATTTGTGGTAGTTCATCCAAACTATAACGGCGGAGAAACTTCCCTACACGAGTAATACGGGGGTCATCTTTCATTTTGAACATTACGCCCCCTTTCATTTCGTTTTTCGCTTCTAGCTCCTTCTGTAAGCGATCGGCATCTATTACCATCGTGCGGAATTTCCAAACTTTAAAGTGACGGCCTTTGAGGCCAACTCGGTTTTGTTTGTAGAATATCGGGCCACGGGAGTCAAATTTTATGAGTAGTGCGATCGCTAAAAACAAGGGACTTGCTAACATCAACACAGATATTGCTGCCACAATATCGACAAAACGCTTTGTCCAAAAATCGCTCCCCAGGATAGGTGGAGAACGAAATCTGATGGTGGTCAGCCCATCGATCATCTTGATTTCAGACCATTGGCTGGGGATTTTCAGACCGATGGGTAACACTCTGAGACTGATACCGGAACTCATCAATTCCCAATAGAGAAATATCGGAGCCCTGACAGCTTCCCAAGAGCAAACAAAAACTTCACTGACTCTGAGTTGGCGAACGCGATCGAGGATTTCAATCCAAAATTCTTGGTTACTTTCTGAAGGTAAAATTGCTTGACCCCGAACGTCAAATCTTGCGGTTCTATCCAATAATTTTCGGGCTTCTTCAACATCCCCAGGGTCGCCCAGTAGAAATATTCGCTGACGTATTGCACCTTGACGTCGCAGGCTGACGATCGCTAACTGAATCAGCAGCCGCTCAGTACAAACAAAAATTATAGATAACAGCCAAGACAACAAGAAAGTTGAACGAGATACTATTAGGCCCGGTTTATAAAGAAATGCAATAATCAATAAAACAATCTGGGCCAGAGTGAGCGATTTGATCAGAGTGAAGTAATCGCGTCGTTTATCATCCGTGCCATACAATCCTGAAGCGGCTAGAATCCCAAGGCTTATCACCATAATTGGTAGCAAAAACCCCGGCTCTTGGCTGGACTTCCAGAAAAGTTCAAAAGAATTGACAGGGGTTCCCCAAGAATCAGCAATTATCCAAGCCAAAGACAACATAAGGCTATCTAGGACAAGCAGGATGGCTACTCGCAGCCAACCAACACCTGTGCCTTGGCGAAGCCTGGTAATAATCGGAGCGCGTAGGTCAGGCATATTTTACTTTTTCTTCTTGTCTGGGGGAGATGAATTAATAATGTACAAGTGCATAAGCTTCCCCTATTTTTTAGCATATGCTTTTCTTGAAGCGCCCATTTGCGAACACTGACAACTGGATACGCGACAAAATTTTTGTCAAGTACAAACTCAAATCGGTTAGCAGCCTGCCAAAGCCTTTATGACGCTGAGATCGCACCCCTACAATCGTACTACCATAGCACCTCAGCGCAACCTATAAGCAGAGACTGCTATTCTATCAGTCTAGACAATGGGCAACTAACTCTCACCCCACATAAGTATTGGTACTTACGAATAAACAAGGGAGATCGCTAGACTAATTATTGTACATCTTTCCAAAGAAAGGGTTAACAGCAAAGCTCGACAGACAAAGGGCGACTTTGCATAAAAGCGAGATTCTTGATTTCGAGAGCAGATTTGTTGCAAAATGTCCTAGCGGTAACTAGGATAGGTCGAGTTCGATCGGCTCGAGCTATCAGCAGTATTGCAAAAGCAGTAACTGCGATGAATTACCAGCTAAAACCACATTGTCAATTAAAGATAGCGCTTCTATTCCGTACCCAGGCATGAGCAAAACCGCCCTGAACTTAATAGCCATTTGTGTTTTTGCAATGACGCTCTCAACGCTTCTGGGGCCATTGTTGAACATATCTCCGTATGTGCCCGCCATCGCCACCTTGACCATTTTGGGAGTTGGCACTCTAGATACTCTCACCTGGCAGGGACAGGGAGTAAACCTACTTTTGGATTGGTTAGCGAGTGCTTCGCCGGAACATAGAGCCCGCGTAGTGAGGCATGAAGCAGGACACTTCCTGGTAGCTCAGCTGTTGGAAATACCAGTGAGCGGCTACGTCCTCAGCGCCTGGGAAGCCTTCAAGCAAGGACAGCCGGGACAGGGAGGGGTAACATTTGACGATCGCGAATTGGCATCTCAACTGCAACAGAGAATCTTATCAGCCCAGCTACTCAATCGCTACGGCATTGTCTGGATGGCTGGAATAGCTGCGGAGACTCTCATTTACGGTAATGCGGAGGGAGGAGCAGAAGACCGACAGAAATTGGCAACTCTTCTTGAAAAGCTAGGACGCCCGGTTAGCGAATACCCTCAGCAAGAGCGCAGTTTTGCTCTCCAAGCTCGTACCCTCTTACAGTCCCACTGGAAGTCATACGAAGCCCTTGTTGTTGCAATGGAACAGCGAGCTTCCGTGACCGAGTGTTCTCGGATTGTTGCTCAGTATTGCCAGGAAACTTTAAAGAGTTAAGAGTTTTCACTTGGGAGAAAAATATTAACTGGCAACATAGAACTCAGTATTCGCAATTCTCCTCAAAGGAAGTCTCGTTGATTGGCCGATCTCCATCGCAAATGACTTGATTGCGTCCATTAGTTTTGGCACGGAGCAGGCTTCGATCGGCACGGTTGAGCAGACTTACCCCATTAGGATCGTCATCTGGTTGCAGCGAAGCAATCCCAATACTGACAGTAACGCTTAGAGCCAAGTTTTTGTCAATCCCGAAGCGTTGGTTGCCTATCGAGCTATTTAGGCGCAGGGCAACCATTTCCGCTTCTTTGGCATTCGTGTTACTGAGAAGAATCACAAATTCTTCCCCTCCGTAGCGAAAGGGCGTGTCTTGAAAGCGCAGGTTGTGCCGCAGTCGGGCCGAGAGCAGCTGAAGGACGCGATCGCCGACCAAATGGCCGTAAGAATCGTTGATCGATTTGAAATAATCTACATCCAGCATTAGCAAGCTCAGAGGCACCTCTCTGGCGCGAGCGTTTTGGATTTGTCGGGGTAATTCCCAATCCAAAGCCCGACGATTGCTCAATTCCGTCAAGGGGTCAGCCAGTGCGATCGCGGACAAAACGTCGTTGGTACGCATTAAGTTGCGATCGATCTGCACTCGCCTGATCCCGGCTTGAACTTGCGCTTGCAGAAGATGATTTTGCATCGTCA
This sequence comes from Planktothrix sp. FACHB-1355, assembly GCF_014748295.1. NCBI lineage: Bacteria > Bacillati > Cyanobacteriota > Cyanophyceae > Oscillatoriales > Microcoleaceae > Planktothrix > Planktothrix sp. FACHB-1355. The sequence continues at coordinate 3,404 of NZ_JACJUP010000687.1, forward strand.
ATCCTGCTTCCCAGGATATATCACCATTTCCGCGATTGGTCAGTAACCAGAGATAGGCGTCGGCCCCTCCTTCTAGAGCTGCTGCCCTCAATCCTAACTCCCAATTCCAGCCTGGTAAGATTTCTTCGATAGCGTTTTGAGGTTGCTCCGCTATCAGGATGCAGTATATCCAGGCCAAACTGGTTTGTTGTTTGATCTGGCGACAGAGCTCGAGGCTGCCAACTTGGCTTGCCTGTAGAATCACTACATCAGGCTGTTGTGCTTGGATCGTAGGCAACGCTTCCATAGGGCTGGACGCAAACTCTACTGTGCAAGCTGCTAAATATCGCAGCCGTTCTAGAAGTGTTGTTTTAAATTCATCACTTCCAACTACAAGAATGGAAGCATCCATTGGCG
>NZ_JACJUP010000688.1:0-3796 GCF_014748295.1 Planktothrix sp. FACHB-1355
GATTGCGGAGATGAATATCGACGATAATATGAAAAGTGATAGGGTGGGCATTGCCCACCCTACAGAAGAATAACTAACGGTAGAACTGTAATTACTTACCGACCTCAAAGGATTTTACTTCCAGGATGGGGCCAATCATGGCAAAGGACATGACATCATCTCGGACTTCGCCTTTGACTTTGACTTTCAATCCGGATTCGTGCAGTTCTTTTGGGCCACCTTCGTAGAGTTCGTAGGTTTCCCCTTTATCGGTGACTATAGCCCAGGTTCCTGGCCCAAGTCCTTTGCGTTCGATCGTACCTGTGACGCTTAAACTCATCGTAAATTTTGGGTTTGAAACCCCGTCCTTCTAGGACGGCTTTACATTTAAGGGGCTTCTCGCTAAAGTGGCTGTAGTTCTAGCGAGAAAGCGATGTACCTGACTCAGAAGAACCAGATACGCGGACTCGGGGCGAGGGAATTTACCGCCTTGCGAGAACTCTGCCGACTGAGTAAAAACCTCTACAACGTGGGGCTTTACACGGTCAGACAGTATTACTTTCAATTTGGGAAACATCTTCGCTACGAATCTAACTATCACTACTGCAAAGCGAACGAGAACTATAAGCGGTTGAATACCGATATAGCCCAACAGACCCTTAAAGTAGTCGATAGAACCTTTCGGAGTTTCTACGGCTTGATAAACGCCGTAAAAGAGGGAAGCTTTCAACAGAAAGTTAGACTTCCTCACTATCTCCCGAAAGACGGTTATTTCCTCTTGATTATGCCGAGGGTCAAAATCAAGGATGGAAAATTCCGTGTTCCGATGTCTCGTGACTTCTGCAAGGAACACGGGGAAATTTGGATACCAATTCCTGCGAGAATCGATCCCGATACTCTTAAAGAAGTTCGGATTCACCCCCGCTATAACGCGCGTTTCTTCGACGTGGAGTTGATCGCCGAAGTTGAAGAAACTCCCGTTCCTACAGAACCCGATAACGCTCTCGCTATCGATCTCGGACTCGATAATCTGGCCACCTGCGTCGATACCAACGGGGCATCCTTTATCGTGGATGGTAAAAGAATTAAATCCCTTAACCGTTGGTTCAACAAAGAGAACGCCCGACTGCAATCGATTAAAGATTTGCATTATATCGAGGGAATAACCGAGCGTCAGGCGAGAATAACACGGAATCGGAATAACAAGGTTCGGGATTATCTCAATAAAGCCGCGCGTCACATTATTAATCACTGTATCGAGAACCGGATCGCTAAAATCGTTGTCGGTTTTAACGTGGGCATCAAACAGGAGATTAACATCGGGAGTCGGAATAACCAAAACTTCGTTCAAATTCCCCACACCAGCCTGAGAGCCAAACTGAAAGCGTTGTGCTCCAGATACGGTATCGCCTACGTGGAACAGGAGGAATCCTATACCAGTAGAGCGAGTTTTCTCGACGGGGATAAACTGCCCATTTACAACGCCGATAAACCGAGAGAATATAAATTCTCCGGGAAACGGGTTAAACGCGGACTGTATCGAACGAAGCATGGTTTTCTGGTAAACGCTGACTGTAACGGCGCGGCGAATATCTTGAGAAAAAGTAAGCACGATGCTTTAGGCGGAGTGTCTAGAGGCTGTTTGGCACAGCCGTTAAGAGTGAAAATCTCTTGAGAATCTTCGCCGTTCTACGGCGGTAGAGTGTCAAGCAGTTTGTTTTTCTCCTTGCATAGCTAACCGAGAAAGTCCGAAACAGAGTAGGGCGTTAACGATCAGGAAGGCACGGGCCCAGAGACCTTCTCCCAGCCACATGACATGAGGCATCATCACGGCGCTGACAAGCAAGCAGCTGGCCACACCGATGCCAGATCCGATCGCAAACCACTTCCAACTGCGATTTCCCAGCAACAGCGCTACTAAAACTAACGGAATTAGCACGCTGGCAAATATCGGGTTTAAGGCGCTAGTGCCTTGAATGGCGTTACCCAGTTCGGGAATAGAACTACCCAAGACTCGGAAAGGCCACTGGGGCGCATCATAGACGTATAAACCGCGCAGGAAGAACAAACCGGAACTGCCAAAGATTAAACCGCTGTTTAGCCCCCAAGTCCAGCCGGGTAAATAGTTCCGCAAGAACCAAGCTAGCAGGTAGGAACCCAATACCATCAGTATCTTAGGTAGGAGTGCTACAGCACCGCCATCAAACCAGAAGCGGAGGTTGAGATAACCATTTTCGCGCAACCAGCGGAAGAAGTCGCGGAAGGTGATTTGTCCTTTGGCGGCGAGTTTCACTGCTGCTGCTGCATCCAGTTTGCCGGCACCAAAGTGGTTGAGGGGGTCTTCTTTGACTGCAAGTGCGGATTTTTTGAGGACTTCTTCGACTTCATCTGGGTTTTCGATACCCATTGCTTTCACCATTGCGGCAACTCCAGCAACGTGGGGAGATGCCATGCTGGTGCCTTGATAACCGGCAAAGATGGGTTCGCCGGTTTGGTAGTCAATGGTTTCTTGGAGAATCTTACCGTTTTCGCTGCCACCGGGAGCGGCGATATCTACAGCTGCACCAAAGTTGGAGTAGGGTGCTTTTTCACCGTCGGGGCCGAGTGCGGATACGCTGATGACATGGGGATAGCGAGCTGGGTAGGAGGAGGAATCTCGGCTTTCGTTACCCGCTGCTGCTACTACAACTACGCCTTTGCTGTGGGCATAGTCAACGGCTTCTTGCATCAGTTCGCTGGCACCGCCGCCACCCAAGCTCATATTAATGACGCCTGCGCCGTTGTCAGCGGCAAATTTGATGGCTTCGGAAATATCGGCAACTGTACCGCCACCGCCTGCACTCAGGACTTTCAGCGGCATGATGGTGGCTTCGTAGGCGACGCCGGCGACGCCGTAACCGTTGTTGGTAGATTGTGCGATCGTACCTGCAACGTGGGTGCCGTGTCCGTTGTCGTCATCAGCTTCTACTTTGTCGTTCACAAAGTCGTAGCCTTTGACGAAATTGGTTTTTTGCAAGTCGGGAACGCGGCTGACGCCAGTGTCGATCACGGCTACTGTCACACCGCTACCTTTGGTTTCTTCCCACGCTGACTCGATGTTGATGCTTCGCAGGTTCCACTGCTTGCTGTACTCTGGGTCGTTGGGGATTTCTAGGGCGTAATACAGATAGTTGGGCTCAATAGATTCTGTCTGTTTGGCTAGATCTGATTTTTTCAGGGCTTTAAGTAATTTCTCATCGCCCTTGACAATATAGACATTATCCTTTACAGAGAATTCGCTATTGAGATAAGGGTTAACGTGGTACTGTTTTGCGATCGCGCTCAGCTTTTCGGCAATTTGGGCTGCGGGAACATCTTCCCGAAAGTCCAGCACGATCGAGTCATAGTTGCCTCTGGCTGCCAGTCCTTTAAAATTAAAGATGGCGAAACCGAGACCGATGATAAACAAACTCAGAAGAAAAAGCTTTTTCATGTCAACCTGCCAGGGGTAGGGACAGCTCGATCACCACCATAACTCAACCTCACCCAGTTTAGAAACTGTTGTTGCAGGATATTTACCAAAAGTCGATCGCTCAAATATGGAAAGAGGTCTTATTTGGCTGCCGTTGCTGGCACTATTTATTTGGTTAGCTTGGGCTGGCTGGAACGAATTTCAAAAGGTTGAAGCTTATCGTCGCTGGGCGTCGCAATTTGAGCGGGCAAAGTACGATATTTATGCGGTTTTGGGTCAAAATGGCAGCAATTTAACTTGGGGAAAACCTACGCGCACAGAACCAGTGAATCTGCAAACTTTTTCTCTAAAAAATGTCAAATCAAT
>NZ_JACJUP010000689.1:0-3712 GCF_014748295.1 Planktothrix sp. FACHB-1355
GGTGCGACGGTTCGCCAAACCGTTAATTTTATGCACGGAAATTTATTAGAACCTGTTTTTTTGAAGGGGAACAAATATGATGTAATATTTTGTCGCAATTTGTTGATTTATTTATCCGAGTTGGCATCTACTCAGTTAATGGAAGGGTTAGATTGCCTGTTAATACCGAACGGTTTAATATTTGTGGGTGCTGCCGAAAGTGGAAAAGTACCGGGGGATCGTTTTGTCTCTGTTCGTCAACCGTTTACATTTGCCTACCGCAAAACCGAACAGTCCGGTAAAAATCTTACTTTGCCATCAGTCGCTCCCAAACAGAACCTATCTTTCCTTACAAAACCTACCTTTACTACCAAAGTTGTACAACGAGACGGCAAGCTCGAACAGCCTCAGCTAGACTCGCTCAAACAAGCTTTCTCCCGAACGCAAAGGGTGGGAGAAACAAGGGAAGGATTGCTATCGCCAGCCAATTCCAAGACAAACCCTTTGTCAACGGAACTAATTAAATCCAAAATCGGTAGCCTCCAGTCACCAATATCTCAACCGCCATCACCGATACCGGAGCTTCAAATCGCCCGAAAGTTAGCAGATGCGGGAAAATTAGAAGAAGCAGCTAGCGCAGGTAAAACGTTTCTAGGTAAAAATCCTACCAGTGCCGAAGCTTACCTATTATTGGGGGAAGTTTATCAGGCAACAGGAGACGATCGACAAGCAGAGCAACACTTCCAAAAAGCGCTGTACTTGCAACCAGATTGCTACGAAGCGCTTACCCATCTGGCTTTGCTCAAACAAAATCGCGGCGATTTCGCTGGTGCAGCCCTAATAAAACAACGCATTAAAAGATTAGAAAATTCTCAAAATTTGGGCTAAATGCGAACGCTGTAATATACTATCGATCATCCCTAATTGGGAAATTTTACTTTTTTCCAAAGCAATCGATCTGAAACCACAAGGGGATTACCATGTTTGTGCAAGATGCGATTTTGTCCAAAAACAAAGGCATAGAAGGAAAACTCATTTCCGGATTTCTTGTTATCGGTGGCATTGTATTGATTGTGGGGCTGATCGGTCTGTTCGGCACCTACAGGCTCAGCGGACACATCAATGCTATCGGCGAAAATGCTTTTCCTTCTGTCTTCAGTTTGTGGAAAGTGAATGAGGCACATAGCGCGGCTGATGCAGCGCTTTTAGCACAATTTGTTCCTACCATCTCTCCGCAGAAAAAACAAGAAGAATTAAAAAATCTGCAAGATGCGCTCGTTCGCTACAAGGAAGGGCTGGAAAACTATGACAAACTTAAGCGCGACCCAGAAGAAGATAGTTTATACAGATCTGCAAAGCCATCTTTGGATAAGTGGAGGACGACGATCGACCAAGCGATCGAACTCAACGACGAATTTAGAAGATACGATATCCAATTTCCAGGACAAGAGCGGGTTGACTTGCTCCTGGCGGGTAAAAGAGACACGCCAGAATATGCGCGAGCCCAAGCAGCAGCTGAGGCACAAAGAAAAGTTTACCAGTATATAACCGATGTCGAACGACCTGCCTTCAACGAAGGAACAGCGCAACTGCTCAAACTTTTAGATTACAACCAACACTTGGCGGATGGGGCAAGAAGCACAGCTCAAAAAGATGTTGCCGGTACAACGTTTTGGTCAATAACGGCAATGCTCGTCGGAACAGCGATCGCAGTTCTATTCGGCTTTTACTTCAGCAATACGATCGCCAAACCAATGGGAGCCAAGATCGCCGGAGTGGTAACTGTTGCCGAACGAATTGCCGCCGGGGATCTCAGCACTTCCGTACCATCTGCCGAAAGCAACGATGAAATCGGCAGGCTGCAAAATGCCTTCCGAAACATGATCAAAAATCTCAGTTCCTTCATCACCCAAGTCCAAAGATCCGGCATTCAAGTCACAACATCAACCACACAAATAGCCGCCTCTGGCAAAGAATTAGAAGCAACTGTAGCAGAGCAAGCCGCCTCGACCAAAGAAGTAGCAGCCACAGCGCAAGAAATTTCCGCCACCAGCCGGAAACTGTCTCGCACAATGGAACAAGTAGCCACTTTAGCTCAATCCACCGCCGTTTCCGCAGGTGGTAGCCAAAAAGACCTTTCCTCAATGGAAAACGTTATGCGTCAGTTGGCAGAAGCCACCACTTCCATCTCCAGCAAACTGGGGATCATGAATGAAAAAGCCAACAATATTAACAACGTCGTTACAACGATTACCAAAGTAGCAGACCAAACCAACTTGCTATCCCTCAATGCCGCTATTGAAGCGGAAAAAGCAGGGGAATACGGAGCCGGTTTTGCGGTAGTAGCCAGAGAAATTCGCCGACTGGCAGACCAAACAGCCGTCGCTACTTTGGAAATCGAACAAATGGTTAAAGAAATGCAATCTGCCGTTTCCACAGGCGTGATGGAAATGGATAAATTCAACAAAGCTGTTAACGATAGCGTCGAAAAAGTGGTGACTATTGGCGAGCAAATTGCCCTGGTAATTCAGCAAGTGCAGGGACTGACACCGCGATTTGAAGAAGTCAGCCAAAGCATGGAAGAACAATCCCAAGGAGCCCAACAAATCAGCGAGGCAATGGAACAATTAACGCAAGCTTCCCAGCAAACATCGGATGCTTTACGCGAGACTAACAGTGCCGTCTCCCAGTTGGACGACGCCGCTCAAGGATTGCAAGCCGAAATACGTCGCTTTAAAGTAGCTTAATACTCAGTTCTGAGTACCTAAAGTCTATAGCTGGTAAGAGTTTTGTCTCAAGGCTCCACCAAATAAAAAAAGGGAGTTTTTGACGCCGATTGGGTGTAAAATATCTATTGAGGTAAGAGGGTAACGAAGAAATAGCTAATTCTCTCTTAAGAACAAATTAAAAATAGCGACTGCCTAAGTAATCACTAATTAAATTCCAGTCGCTATTTACTAAACTCCCACTCATCGTTCTAGAAGTAATCCGCTCGGAAAACCAAAATCATGAAAAAGCTTAGTTTGCAAAATACTCTCATATCGGCCTTTATTTTTTTAACCTTAATTGTGTTGGTTGTGGGAACCATTGGTTTGTTAAGCAACAATAGACTCGGGTCGCACATTGATACTATTGGCAAGAATGCTTTTCCTTCCATCTTTAACTTAGGGAAAGTGAATCAAGGCCAAACTGCCGCTGAAGCGGCCTTTTTCGCTCAATCAATTCCCAGCAATTCGGGGACACAAAAACAGCAAGAATTAAAAAAATTACAAGATGCTCTCGCTCAGGTCGATGAAGGATTTGCAGAGTATGAAAAACTCCCTCGCGATCCCGAAGAGAACAAAATATACATAGCTATAACCCCGGCGTGGCAGCAGTGGAAAAATAGTATGAACCAGTTAATCAAGATGAATGAAGAATTTAGACAGTACAATATCCCGTCCCCTGCAAAAACACTCCTTGAATTGGCCAACCAAGGCAAAATAAATACACCGGAATATACTCGAACAGTAGCGGCTTTTCAATTAGTACGAAAGATGGATGATTATATATCTAAGATCCACCGACCATATGTTGCGGAAGCTACAAATCAAATGCAAAAACTATTGAATTATAACCAAGGTTTAGCGAACAATGCCTTACAAAAGGCTGAATCAGATATGAGGGTTACGACTTTTTGGGCGATCGTTGGAATAATGCTTGGTTTGGCAACATCAATATTTTTTGGTTTTGT
>NZ_JACJUP010000069.1:0-11705 GCF_014748295.1 Planktothrix sp. FACHB-1355
ATCGCCCTAGCAGTCGAAAAAGACCCACATACAGCAGCCCAATACCGGGAAAACTTCCCCAACACCCCTGTGTTGTGCGCCGATGTCACCCAACTGACCGGTCAAGAAATACTCTCCAGTATCGGCTATAGCTCAGTTGCGATCGATTTAGTAGTAGGAGGCCCATCCTGCCAAGGCTTCTCCCGCATAGGCAAACGCGACCCAAAAGACTCACGCAACTCTGGCGTATACCACTTTGTTCGCCTAGTAGGAGAACTCCAGCCCCGCGCCTTCCTAATGGAAAACGTCGCCTCCATGCGAGACTCACGCTACGCAGAACTCATAGACAACTGTTGGCAGCAACTAAAAAGCTACGGCTACCAAATCCGAGAATGGAAACTCAACGCCAGTAACTACGGCGTACCCCAATCGAGAGAACGCCTATTCTGGGTCGGTTGCCGGGATGCAGCAACGAAGGCACCAGCCCCGCTAGAACAGCCAGTCACAGTCTATGACGCTTTTTCTGACCTACTGCCCCTAGAGGGGCTGCTAGCCCTGGATAAAGACATCATCGAAACCGACTGGCAGCCAGGAGAATACAGCCAGTACCTCAACATCATCTTCACCCCACAGGGCAACTGGAATCCCCAACGCCTAACAGGCTGTACCCTTACCGACCATTCACCAGAAGTAATCGAAAGATTCATCACCGCACCGACTGGAGAAATCGAGCCAATCAGCCGCCTGTACCGCCTAGACTACCAACGTCAATGCACCACCCTCAGAGCCGGAACAGCAACCGCTCAAGGTGGACACACAGCACCGCGTCCCATCCACCCAGAACATCCCAGAGTCATCACCGTCCGAGAAGCAGCCAGACTATCCTCATTCCCCGACTGGTTTCAATTTCATCCCACCAAATGGCGAGGACACCGACAAATTGGTAACGCCGTTCCACCCCTGCTAGCGCGTGCAGTCGGAATCCAGCTAATCGACGCCCTCAGCAACACCCAAAGTTTTTCACCTGATCAAACAAACACAACTAAAACAACAGGGAGTACCACTATGACATCTACCACTATCATTTCTAACTTAGACAACTACAACTTCCCACCATTAACCAGCAGCAAAACAATCAAACTAGCCAAAGAGATAGTAGAACTCGGTTCAACTCACGCCGCCTCCCTCGGAAAAATCAAAGAAGCTAGCTTAGAACTCGGCTACAAACTACTAGAACTTGAAAACGCAGTTGGACAAAGCGAAGTCAAAGAAATCCTCAAACACTGCTTCCCCAAAGAAATTGTTCGCTACTTGAGAAACCTACTCTGCCAAGCCAAACTGATCGAAAAATGTCCTTCATTGTACTCACGCATATTATCCATGCCCATCTGTCACACAGCCATACTCCTAGCAGGAACAGAAGAGCAAATCGAACAAATCCTCACCAGCGACACCAAATGGACAGTAGAACTACTAAAACTTCGCTTGAAAGCCGATAATCATCAGGATACAACCCTACCAATTCCCCTTCTCGCCATCAACGCCCCAGTCAAAATCATCGCCGACGTCCCCGACTCAGGAGAGATTGCTAGAGTAGAAAATATCGACGACGATCGTGTCACAGTCACCAAACTGCATACTGGAGAAGTTAGCAAATTCGATATCAACGAAGTCAAACCATTATGCCAGGATACTTATACCGCACTCACCACAATCCTAGCCACCACAGCTAGCTTGCACACCGCATTCAAAGACGCAGCAGACACAGGAGACCAACGCTTACAGAACGACATCGAAAACAAACTCAACCTTCTCGACAAATCCCGCCGTCAACTCACAGCCAGACTCGCCATAACCGAAAAAGCCGCCAAAAACCTCGCCAGCTATGTAGCCGCAAATACCAGCATAGATCCAATTGCGACCCAAGACGAATGCGCGAGTACTTTTCGAGTCTGGAACATCGGTGAAGACGATCGAGAACCAATTATAGCCAAAGCACAACTACTAGCCAAACTGAGAACCAAACAAATATTTGCACAACCGACACTAGCAGAACTGGCAATAGCCACAGCCACCATCTTACACAAACCCACCACCAAAAACGCAGGCGGCGGTATTCCCATCAGCACCAGAGAATACAGCGAATTAACCGAACTCGTACAGGAAAAAGACTCAACAATACAACAACTCAAAGCCGAACTAGATGAAGTAAAAGCTAATCGTCAAACGGTAGTAGAAACACCAGATAACACCATCTCATCCCGATTAGATGTAATGCAGCAAGAGATGGAATCCCTGCGGACTGCATATCAATCCATCGAACAGAAATACAGCAACGCTCTAACTGAATTAGAATCCTACAAACAACTAACACAGAAACAAGCATCAGAAATCAACGCCCTCAAAAACAGCAATACATCTGTTCAAACCACAGATAACACCAGCACAGCCCAAACATTCCAACCCAACGACATAGTGAGGATAATTGCCAATAGCAATCAAGCCTTAGTCAATCAAATGGGCATTTTCCGAGAAGTAGAAATAGAAGAATTGCCTTTGGGGACAAGAGAAAGAGCCGTAGTCGTGTTAAGTCCAGGCACGAGATTTCAAATCCCCGTGCGGATTGCCAATTATCAACAATCATTAGAAAAATTGGCAATAACTAAAGAGGAATTTCTCGTGTTTGCACAAGCAGAAGACTTAGTGGAACAAAACAAAGACTTAGAAAGTAGAATTGAACACAAGGAATCGAAAATTGATGAAGCAGTTTGTCAGATAGGTCGCTGTCTGGCTCAACTTGGCATACCTGGATGGTATGAAAAAGGCGTATATATTGACTCGCAGGGACGTACTCATTCAGATGCAATAGCATTAGAAGAAGGAGTCAAAACTATTGCTGAAATTCTCGTCAATCTAGAAACACAAGTATCTTATTCAGAACAGTCTGACGAAGACATCGAATTTTAGGTAGTGCATGATTACCGAACCATATAAAAAGCGTTTCTACATAACGCTCTCACTGTATTTTGCCTAAATTTATGCTAGAAAAAGCCATTTTAATAGAATCGAGAAAATTCGATTATCCTGGCTATTACAATTGTGAGAGCTATTGTCGGGTCAGAATATATTCTCCGTCCGAACAAACAATCGTAATAGTTAGCGAGAGCGAAACAAACTCAGGTACATCTGTTACCAACATGGCAGAGGGAATAGCTACCCTTGTGGCATACCACTACGAACTCGATGTCAAAAAGACAATCTGGATAGAACATTATCCAGAACAGAATAATGGCCGAAGCTCTCTGTTTCTGGAATCATTTAGTTTAGTTGAATTTGATTGGGGTTGTCACTATCCTTTTCCTTACCAGCGTGAGATTCAACCAATCAAACTAAAAGCCAGCAATCCTCAGTGGACATATATTGACAAGACAGAAGTCCAGCAACTACTTGGCGTACCTTTATAGGTAAATCGCAATGAATAAACCCACACTTATAAAAAATGACACTCTTGTGTCATTCTTTGATTCTCCTAGCGCATTAAGAATTTGGATACCCGGAAGAGTAGTGAGTAAACTGCGCCCTCGATTTGGTAAAGGTGCTGCATTTTTGCATCCCAATTATAGAAACTGGAAGAATGCAGCTGTTTCTCAAATAAGTTGGCAACTAAAATGCAATTGCCAAATTTTCGATATAGAAAACTGCATGATTAGCCCTTGGCCACTAGCTGAATTACCGATTTCCCCAGCCAAAGTATCGGTATTATTTGTAGGGGCGCAACGGGGAGATTGCGATAACAGATTGGGTAGCATACTGGATTGTTTAGTAACTAGCGGCATCCTGGCAAACGATACCGCTCGACACAATCCAATCGGAAAGTATGAAACTGTAACTTGCCGAGTTCGTAAAGGCGCATTGGTGATAGTAGAACCCGCTACTGTAGAAAAGTTCCATCCTCAAATGTTACTGACGTGGGGAAGATGAAGCTGCTAACGCCGCAGAAAGAAAGTGGTATTAGTGCGCTGGCTCGCTCGCTTTCATTTCAGTTCTATTTGATTCATTCGAGCAAAGTAATCAGCATAGTGTCTACCTACCAATCATACTAAAATGCTTAGCTTACTAGATTGTTTTGCAGGTGCAGGTGGTTCCTCATGGGGTGCAGTAGAGACTAGAAAAATCTCAGTGAAAATGGCAATCAACCACGATGCCACCGCCATAGCAACTCACCAAGAAAACCTGCCCTCCGTTAATCACGATATTGCAGATGTATTTCAAGTAAATCCAAAGCGATACCCTAAAACAGACTTAGCCTGGTTTTCACCGTGTTGCGAAGGGTTCACACACGCATCGGGCGTTAAGAACACAGATACCACAGCATATCAACCAGAACTGTTCGATACCCTAGAATACAGCCTTCTATCCCAAAAAGCTAAAGAAGAATACCGCCATAAGCAAATACTGTTAGCTCAAAAACGCCTGACCGTCGAAGAAGTTTATAAATTTGTAGAAACACACCGCTATCTGGCATTTATAGTCGAGAACGTCATCGAACTAACGCGCTGGAAAAAGTATAATTCCTGGCTGCTATCGTTCCAGAACATCGGCTATAACTACAAGGAAATTAGCCTTAACTCATCGGTAGTGCAGTCGTCGGTAAGACCAAACCATCAAAGTCGCGACCGCTTGTTTATTTGCTTTTGGCAATCTCAGTTAAAAACACCATTATTAGAAATATCGCCGGCGGCTTTCTGCCCCGAATGCGATAGCACGGTAGCAGGCAAACAAACTTGGAAGAAAGGACAGCGCATTGGTAAACTTAATTTTCAGTACCACTATAGCTGCCCAAATTGCTTAAACCCAGTTAACCCGCATACTCGTGCTGTTGCTGAAATATTAGATTGGAGTTTACCTTGTCCCACAATAGGTTCGCGAGTCGGCACATCTAAACAACTTAAACCCAATACGCTAGAGCGCATCAAAAAAGGTATCGAAAAATTCGGCAATGTTCCATTCCTAACGGAACTGTATGGGAAAAGTAGTGCTAGAAGCATTAACAAACCGATAGGTTCGATTACCACATCAGGCGCACATCATGCTTTGGTAGTACCATCTCCCTTTCTACTGTACTACTACAGTCGCGACAATGCGATCGGCAGCATCAACAAACCAGTCAATGCGGTAACAACCTGTCCTCGACACGCTCTCGTCATTCCCCCCGGTTTCATTTGCCAGTACAACAGTAAAAGTATCGGGCAGTCTATTAAAGAACCGCTTCATGCTGTAACAACGAAAGATAGGTTTGCACTACTGGCAACTCCGCAGGATATCGACAAAATTGGCAAGCTCAACGAATGGGGCTTTAGGATGTTAACCCCAACAGAATTGGCACTAGCTCAAAACTTTCCCACTCAATATAAATTCTTGGGTAACAAAGCCCAGATTCTAAGACAAATCGGCGGTGCAGTACCCCCGGGCGTGGCACAAATTATCCTGACTGCCTTGGCAGAAATTTGTTGATACTAATTTTCACTATCAAAGGGAATAAATCTATGACAGACTTACCGTGTTGGTTAAAAGGAAAAGCAATAGCAGTAGCAAAAGTGCTGATTGCTGATGGATTTTGTTACTGCGGCGAAGCAGAAGAATTCTGCGTTAACCAACACCTAGAGTCGGTGGGTGATTGGTTAATAGGTAATTGGCACTACGTCATCGATGCTATTACCGACGGGGCTTTGTTTTCTAAGGACTACAACGACAGCGAAGATTGCGATATCGATAAGGAAATAGAGCGTATACAGCAATTAATCGCGAAAGCCGAATTAGATTGGGACTCTTGTATAAATGAGGGGCAATTAAGCTTATTTTAATCCTGAAGAAGGCTTTCATGCAGAGAGCAGGCATCAGAATTACTTTCTGCATAAAGTCCTCCTTTCCTCTGCCTTTATTGCTAAGAAAATACCTCACAGTCCCACTCGAAATCTTCACGTATACGATCGAAAGTAATACCACCCAGAGCCTAACCAAAATGCCAAAAACTTATGTAGCAGAATTTGCGGAATACTGGCTAGAGAGAAAGAAGCCATTCACGCCTTCATCGCGAGAAGGTGAAAATTATTTAGTTTCGGATTGCATAACCTTTATCAAAATAGTTCTAAGTGCCAAATTCAAAAGTGCTGGAGTGGAATTTAAGTACAGCAATTCCGCACTCAAGCATTGGATGTACTCTGGCGCACCAGATTGGGCGATCGTCATGCTTAAGGAAATTGATATAGTTTGGAAAAGAGAATGGGAAAAAGAAAGGTATCGCTATCCAGAAAACGGTGACTTTCCTCCAAGAGGCATATCAACTAGAGCATCTTACGGCAATAGCACAGAAACTAAAAAAGCCGGCTCCAATCTTTATCAAAATAGAACTAGATGGTAAATGCTTGCCTACTCTCTTAACTTATCATCTGTTTAGGGCAAACAAATTTATACAAATATGCTGTCGCCACCCATTTATGTATAGGTGGTTTTTTTATAGCTGAACTTGTTCGATATCGTGCCTACATAAGGGGACTCGCTAGCATATATTCCAATAATCGGAATAAACTTAAATTAAATTACCAGTTAAACTCCTGACATAGCTAAACTTTCCAATTTTTGTATTCCCCTAATTGGAAAATTGATATTGCCTCTTCGAGCGGGTTAATTCTATGCTAATTAAAGTGACAGTGTAACGAGACTGACACGGCAATTCAATAGAATAACAGTGTCAGTTCAACGGTAGTTCCAGATGTCTACGTTGAAATATGCAATCCCACCAGAACAAATACAGCCCCAGACCAGAAAGGAGCTAATGCAAAGGTATGCTCCATCAGCTTTCAAGGCGCTATCTAGAAATAGACTGGAGCATTACAGAGTAGCAGCAGGAGTATCAAAAATCCCAGCCGGACATAGCTTTAAACCAGCGCAAGTCCAGATGATGGACGAACTGTTCATTGCGATCCGTAGCGACATCCTCACCTTAAAAGGTTTTGGAGAACAAATAACAACGCCAGGATGGACATTAGACGGATGGTTATGTCAACACTGGAAAATGACGCTCCTAAATTTCCTGAACTCCCCCCGAAACAAGTTGGGGGCAGACCACATAGTAACGATTCAAACAATTTACAGATTACAAATGGAGCAAAAGTCAAATGGCGACAATACAAGAAACTGCGCGTGAAATTTCCCAACTATTCGGCAATCGACCTTGCCCGCTCGATGACTTGAGAACTATCTGTCAGCTTTTGGGTATCGAAGTCAGAGACAACGAATTAGTAGGAGTCGTCGAGTACCAAAATAAGCCAATAGATGCCAAAACATTTCTATTGGGACTAGCGCGTACAATCAAAGAAAGCGATGCCAATGCTAACTTTATCGAAGCGGCATTAGCATACTTAGAAGCACGCGGTATCGGTAAAACACCAGAAACCCCTGAAATATCTGAGGATTTCGACCTCAACACCTTCCGTCTGCAAGTGTATGGCACAACAGAAGCTGCCCCAGGCTCCGACCTCGATTTCATCTTTAGAAAGCATGAAGAAGGTCAACAATTAGCCCAAGAAGCTTTTATGACAGGGCGATTTGTCGCACACAAAACTTATGAAGAACTCCAAAAAAAAGGGGTTACCGGACATCGCAGCGAAGAATTAGAGCAGCAATACGGAGCGACCTTTCAGGGACTGTCGGATCGATCGACCCAAAACATCCACAACATCGGATTTTCTCGCATCTACAACTGGATACAAGCTCAAGCAGTCCCCCAGACAGCGATTGGTTCCTCACACCAGAAGGCGCAGTTGCAACAGGCTCAGAAATAGGCACTTGGGTGGCAATGGAGGTCAACGAAGCTGCCAATGTATTAGCCCGTGAAGTAACAACGGCAGCTTTGTGGGGAATCTGCGCCACCAGCATCGGTGCTGTAGGAGGTGCAGTAACAGCAGCTTCCATCGCCGTCAGCAATAATGCTCGCGAACCTTTAGCACCCACCATCTGCGGCACTATAACCGGAACAATACTGGGTGCAGCACTAGCACTAATAGTGATTTTCAACAAAAAGAGGAGTTTATGCTCGGATTAATCAGTGATGCGCTAAAAGATGCAGCAGTAGGTGTAATTCTCAATGTGGCAGGCAATTCGATGGTGGGAATCATTACAGGCGCAGGCGCTGCGCTTTGCCTGAATCCAGTGGTAATGGCGGGTGCGATCGCGATTGGTTTGGCAGCAGGGCAAGTGATGCGGATGGTAACTTGATATGTCAATTGCATACAACCGATCATCAAAGAAAATACCAGTAACAGCGATCGCATTTACAGTAGGCGCTCTATCAATCTTAGGCATCATGGGTATCGGTTTGATGATGTCGCTCAAAGATAAAACCATCACCCAAACCGACAGAGTTCTGACTGCTAAAGTAAAATTAGCTTCAGCTAACAAAAAGTTTTTCACTTCTACAGTAAGTTTCGATTTTGGCACTCTCAACAACAAAGGAGAGGTAATTATCCAAAATCCTGGCTATCTACAACAAGCCTTACTAGCCGTAGCCGCACAAGATAAAGCTAGAGCGAGACGGGTGATTGATGATCGGAAATCTCTAGCTTATCGACAAGAAGAAACATACGCCGCATCTCTGCTCGAACTTGGTATCAAACAAGAAATGTCAAGAGTAGCGCTAGTATCTCCAGACAAAATCGTAGAGTGGAGAGTCTATCAATCCCAAAGTGGGGAATGGAGAAAAGAACCAGTTACGGCGGCTCGAAGACTAAGCCACCTAACGGTGGATTTGATGTCAAATCGATTGGGACAGCACTCCAGATATTCCGTAGATTACTCGAGCGTAGAAACAGTTAGCGGTCTGGGTAAATCCTTAGATGGTGCTACCAAAGCGACTTACGATTTGTACCTCGCCAAAGGGATGGACAGGCAAGTACGAGAATTGCAAGCACTGGAAATCCGCCCAGATTTTAGCGTAGAAAAATCTCTTCTTGTCAAACCGGGTGAATTTGGCTCAGCTATTAAGCCCAAGGATAAACCCAAGAGCAACGCTGAAAACAAGGCGCAACAGAAACCCAACCCTAAAAAAGTCGAACCCATCCCTAAGATCGACAAACCTAAAAAATAGTTGGGGGTGATGTAAATGACTGCCGTCAAGATAAGTGTATCAATCTTGATGATTATTTTCGGCATAGTTTTTGCAGGAACCGCGACCAAATCTAACGCAATTAACTATCTCGATAACACCAATTGGCCTTCTGAACGAGTGAGTAAAAATTCAGGATTCCAGTTCTGGGGTGGAGTGGGCGTGGTGGGAGCGGGACTGGTATTTCTGGCTTGTACACTGCACGAATTGAACGAGACAAATAAAGAAGTAGATAGCGCTACTCCATCTGAAGCAGAAACGCAGCCAACTCCAGAAGTAGCAGCATCTTATGAGGTAAGCAATGTTATTCCATTCCCCCGCCCTGAAGAACCCCCCGTTGGGCAACCACTCAACGAAGATGAATTTGATTCTTTACTCAATGCCAAACTTAACCAAAAGGTAGGAAATCAAAATGTCTAGAGATAGAGACGATCGCAGAGAATTTAACCCTTTGGCAGTGAACGACCCCGATAGTTTAGCCGCAGCAATTCAACAATCATCTGGTACAAACAGTCCGAGAAATGGGAAGATGGTTCCCCCAGGTCCTGCTGGTGCAATGCAACCATATAACGTTTACGTTATGCCGCACGAACAGGCGATGGCACCCGATAAGCCAAAGGTTCCTCAGTTATTTATCCCAATTGTAAGCTGGTGGAAAGTACACCGCTTGCATATCGACCATGAGTGGGTATTTTTCTGGAGATTTGTATCGGTAATCGAAGCATTAGTGCAGCGCCCAGTCAAATCTTTCAAAAACTTAGGTGTAATGACTGGGGTAGTGGCAGGCGGAGCAATTTTTCTGATTGGTTTGTTCGTAGTCAGTGCATGGTTTTTTGGCTCGAAAAACTCAGGCGGCACCTTGAGGAACACTGACGTAGAGCCACAGGAGAATTTTGATTACGACTACAACTTGCCTCAGTATTAGTGTTAAGTCATGAGTGATGGCTGTGGAATTCAAATTGATTGTCGAGTTAGACACAAATAAACATCAAAAAGGAACGCAGCCATGCGATCGAGAACATCCAGACTTAACATCGGTTAGTGATGTAAATAGCCAACCGTTAGGGCATCCGCCTCGAAGAGCTGCAGCGCAACAAACCCATATTCCACAAGCTCTGTCAGATAAATGGGATTGGATATGCGTAGCACTGACAATTTTGTGCTTGTGGCAGATTGCTTCCCCGTCACCCCCTACGGCTCCTAAATCTGGAACGTTCACTTCTTCCTCATCCGCACTCAAAACTGTGCCTAATAAATATACTGGTAAACCGATATTCCCGCTTGGTGGAAAAACCCTTGCTACCACTAGAATCACCGATTTACCGGGTAGTCCTAGACCTAACAACAGGATTCATGCAGGCATCGATTTAGCAGCTTACCAAGATGATGTAGTTGCGGTTCTACCAGGAACAATTGTCGAACTCAAACCAGATTCTGGAGTAGGTGGCATTATCGGCATTGAAAGTAATTGGAAGGGCAAAAAAGTCAAGCTTAGGTACGTTCATCTGGAAAGAGAACCACTGCGATCGTTTTCTCTAGGTCAGAAGATACAAGCCGGACAAAAATTGAGTTACATCAAAAGCAATTTTCCGGGTAGTAGCGGACCACATTTGCATTTAGAAGTTTACATCAATGGCGAATTGCAGTGGCGTCTGCAGGATTTTCTGAAACTAGCCGTTGTTAATCGTTGAATGTTTGAAGGAGAAATTATGAGTAGATTATCTGTTGCTAATCTAAATATGCCCGAAAGCATTGAGGCTTGCGAACATCAATTAAAAATTGTTTGTTATGCTTGGGCGTGCGCGAGCGCTAGTTTTGATATTCACTATGCTGATTTGCTTGCGGAGCTTAAAATGCTTCTGTGGAACGAATACAAAAATCTAGGGGGCACGGCAGTTCAAATTGGTGACATTGCTGAATGGGGAAGAGCCAGGGTTTTTGGGCAGCTTAAAAGTATTGAAGCCTCTGTTGAGAGAGCAGAAAGGAGAAAAGAAGAGAAAATTGTATGCGAAGAATACGATTTTTTGATAAAGCTTGAAGCTATTTCTGAAGTTCTCAAACAAGAAAACAAAAAAGATTTATCACAGACTGTTGATGATGCTATAGAAGGCATTCGCTTGTTTCAAGAGGTCAGCAAGTCAGCATATGCAAGAATTTTCAAGGCGGATGAATATTTGGAAAGTATTCAGCGCTCTACCAAAAAAGATAAACCGGAAGTAAAAGCTTTAAAAGAGCAGATTTCCAGGGGTCGTCAAATGCTAAAGCCCCAATCATAGGCTTGAAAATTTGAAAGCTTTAGGTAATTAGGAGATATTATGCAACGACAAATCACAATCAGATCAGAAACGAAGGCGATGAAAGATTGGATTGATTGGGTATTGGAATGCGTAACGTATGATGATGGCACTTTTGATGGGGGTTGGCTTGAAAGTTGTCAGAATTTATGGAAACAGTCCAGGGGTGATGTAGCACTGTTCGCGCAGCGCTATGTTAGCAAGGATCTGAAATCAGATGGATATCACGATTTTTCAGAATCTGGGTTTAGCTTCTTAGATACCTTTCT
>NZ_JACJUP010000690.1:0-3783 GCF_014748295.1 Planktothrix sp. FACHB-1355
TTCGAGTCTAAACGGAAATCGAGACGGCGACTAAAGTCGCTTATCGACTTATCCCCATGTCTAAAGCCAGGGGCTTGCGTCTCGCTTTTCGGTCAAAACTGTCTCCGCTAAGCTGCATCAAGCGATTCATTGCCGCTTCGTGCTTCGGGCTAAGACTGTTGGGAGGAGTGACTCCCTTTCTTTGGGCTAACGCCATCAGTTCTCGATTTGCCTGTGTGTGTCGATCGATCGTCCGCTGTGCGAATTGTCTCACTTGAGCGTTGTTCGATCGCTGCAACGCAAGCTGTCCTAATCTAACTTCCGCCATTCCCCCGTGGGCAGCATCGGTGATAAACTGCCTGTCAAGAGCGCTCATCTGACTGCGGCTTGACGAGGGTGCAGATTGTTGGGTTTGGTTTGTTTCGGCAATAGCTGAGTAATTCAAAGTACCAAATAATCCGGCTGCCACAAGCGCAGTTGTTACTGTTAGTCGTTTAAACATTGGTGACTCCCTTGGCTTTTTAGGTGGTTACTTTAATGGTGATCTGCTGGTTATTAAGTTCCTCTGTCTTGAGGTGAGTAAATTACTCTTTATTTAAGGCAAACAAATGACAATTCAAGGTATCTACGAAGTATGTATTGGTTGTCGAGAACCGCTCTTTCTTATTCAATATTGGGAGCAATTTGGCTATCGTATCGGTAAAATAGGTGAATTATCGGCAGAATCAACAAATAAGTTGTATGGCGTCAATTCTGCTTTGCGATCGATTCGCCTCTACCACCAAGATGCAGACCACGGTCTCATCCGTCTAATGGTATGGGAAAACCCTACCAATGAGGGATTGCAGATGTCATCAATGAAGGTGAAAGGAAACCGTTGGGGAACTGCATTGACTGCTGATGTGTTGAATATTTCCAATCATGCTGAAGAAGCAGTAAAAGCAGGTTTGCCAGTCAAATACATCTATCCGCAATGGGATGTAATCTATAACAAAGACAGAAAGGTACGTCCTTTTGTCGAGCCTGCTATTGGTGTGCGGGAAATGGTGATGCTTCAACCTTTAACTCGCCAAATTTTCTTTCAAAGATTCAATTATACTGTGACCAATTACGGCAAAATTAATGAAAGCGCACATTTCAAAACGAGCCAGATAACTCACATGGGAATAGTGGTTCAAGATGATAGCAGAGAAACGTTCCGTTTTTATGAAGAAACGCTGGGTTTGCTGCGCGTGCGGGATGAGGACGAAACAAGTTATGAAAGTTCTGAAACAGCAAGACCGATTTTTGACCTTCAGCCGAATGAAAGATTTTTTGTAACAACTTTTGACGATCCGCGTTCGTCAAAATCAGATTGGCAGGCGGTGCGATCGGGTAGACTTTATATTGTGCGATTTCCGGAATCTATTCAATTAGAAAATCATCTCGATAAGGCGCAACCGGGATGTTTGGGAATGTCGCTTTACACTTATCGCGTGCGAGGAATAGAAGATTATTTCCATCGCGTTAAGGCGAGTGCGGCTCAAAATATCACAGAAATTGAAACCAACGAGTTTGGAGAACAAAGTTTTTCTTTCGTCTCACCCGATGGCTATTTCTGGACATTGCTTTCAATGTAGCTGTAGGTTGGGTTTCGTACCTCAACCCAACTTGTTATTTTAGATGGTTTGGTTTCGCTCAGATAAACCCAACCTACAAATTGATTATTTGAGTACGAATATAGAAATACAAAGTCAAAGTATAGGAGAATTCACGATGCGATCGCTTCCCCACACTTTCCCAAGTATGGCATTTTTATTACTTATAATGGCAGGCTATAATCAAACTCAAATAGCGGTAGGATTGCCATCTTATAATCTGGCTGAAACTGCCCATAATCCCGCAATTATTGCTGAAAATTTAACGATGTTGGGGAGAGAAATAGCGGCAGGAAATGAGCAACTAGGTTTGCAATTATTCGATCGCGCTGTGCAAGTAGCAGAAACTATCGAGGATCGTTCTACTAAGATTGAAGCTTTATCTAATATAGCGATAAAATTAGCAGAAGTCGGACAAACCCAGAAAGCGAGACAACTATTAGATCGCGCTGTGCAACTGACTAGGAAAACCGATGAAAATTTTACCCTTTATCAGCAAGATCCGGCGCTGCGCGATGTGGCGATTAAAGTTGCACAAGCAGGGTTTACCGAAAGAGCTTTGCAGTTAACGCAAACGCTTGCTTCTAATACTCGCAAAGCAGAGGCGCTGAATGCGATCGCGAGTATT
Organism: Planktothrix sp. FACHB-1355; assembly: GCF_014748295.1. Lineage (NCBI taxonomy): Bacteria > Bacillati > Cyanobacteriota > Cyanophyceae > Oscillatoriales > Microcoleaceae > Planktothrix > Planktothrix sp. FACHB-1355. Next base: position 2,245 of record NZ_JACJUP010000690.1, read on the forward strand.
TTAGCAGAAAAAGGAGAATTAGAAACCGCCAGAAAAATCCTTTTACAAGCTTTACAAAAAGCCAGAGGAATTACGGGAGATTATGCTTACGAATCAAATGGCAGTTGCGGTAACGAAAAATTTGAGATTTTGGCTAAAATAGCAGGTAATTTAAGTTTATTATCCCAGTTTGACACGGCTTTACAGGTAGCTAAAAGCGTCACTGGTTGCAGTTCGGCTACAGGTGAAAGCGGAGAAAATTATCAAGCTTGGGCATATCTGGGAATTCTCGCACATATGGCAAATGCCAACCAAGTCAAGCAAGCTTGGGCAAGTTCTCAAAACATCCAAAACGATGTCGAAAAAGCGGAAGTTTGGTCGGCGATTGCGGTAAAATTGGCGGGAATGAATGAGGTAAATTTAGCGCGATCGATCGCTGCACAAATTTCCGAAAAAATCCCCACAACAACTAAAATAGATTCCGGTTCGGCGCTGCGAGAATTGGGCGTCAAAGAAAAGGCGCTGCGGAATATAGCAGTCAAATTAGCAGAAGTCGGACAATTTGATGCTGCTAAGCAGGTGGCAGAAACGATCCACGAACTGACTCCGGCAGAAATAGCAGCAAATCAAGATTTTAATCTAGGAAATCAAGCAAGAGAGAAAGCTTTTACTTTCGTGGAAATTGCTCGCCAGTTAGCTAAGGCAAAGCAAATCGAACCAGCTTTGCAGATAGTTAATAGCATTGAAAATGGGGAAATAAAAGCTTTAGGGATAATTGCGATCGCCCAAGAATTGCACACAGCAGGACAAGCACCGCAAGCTGAAAACCTACTCTCTCAAAACTTGCAATTACCTGCAATTTCCAACCCTGATGATTTTGCAGTAAATCAATCAATTATTAGGATTGCTGAAGCTTTAGTGAAAGCGGGACAAATTGAGCGATCGTTGCAGATTGCCGAGTCTCTCAAAAAAGACGATTCTAAACAAGAAGCGTTGACTAATATTGCTGTGCAATTAGCAGAAATAGGACAAGTCGATCGAGCTTTGCAAATTGCCAATACCTTAAGTTTACTCGGCCTTAAGGAGTCAGCTTTAACTAAAATCGCATCGAAATATTTAGAAATTGGACAACTCGATCGCGCTGTGCAGGTAGCCCAATCTCTCGAAGAGAATAACAAAGCCAATATTCTAGCAAAAATCGTCGATGCTTTTGCTAAATTAGGTAACTCTGAAACAGCTTTGCAAGTAGCGCAAACTATTCCCAGTCAGGAAATAAAAGCAAATGCGATCGCCAATATCGCTGCACGCACAATCAAATCCAAGTAAAAATTTTCTATTCCTCCTCTGCTTCTGGAATCGGAAATCTTTCTCCAGCTAAATAAGCTTCAAAATGCTTTTTGAAGTAAATCCAAGAAGTCATATCACTGTCTAATGGAGCTTTGGGGGCATTTTTGTACAAAGACATCCGGGTATTAATTTCATCCTGAAGCAATTGGGGTAAATCGTTAAAACTCTTCACTTTCTGACCGGTGGCGCTGTAGATAAGATGACCCGCTCGAT
>NZ_JACJUP010000691.1:0-3701 GCF_014748295.1 Planktothrix sp. FACHB-1355
CGATCGGCTTTATAGGTGTCATCTGCCTCATGGCGGAAAGTTGGCAAACCCAAGTCAAATGCGATCGCAATCCCTTCTGGTTTCTGGGATTCGATAATCGCTAACAACGACTTGAGGAAACCGAAACACACACTTGTCGGTATTCCCGTTTTCGTTTTCAAACCGCCATCGCGACCTTTGGCAAAGGCATAATAGGAGCGAAACGCCAACGAATGACCGTCAACCAAAACGATCGCAGGTAAATTTTCCGGTGCAGCAGATGAGGATTTTGACATAATCCTCATTTTAACCAGACTCCCGGAAATTGTGTTTGTCAATTTAAATTACTAAAAAGCCGTTGGCGATCGTACCTCACGGCTTAAGGTTTAGTTAACCATTAGCGACGTAATGAAGACTATAAATAAACTGGTTAAGCAAGGGTTAAGCAAAAATGACTGTTCGCATTATTTGCCTACCTGTTCCCAGATTATTTATCTATCCAAGCACCCGCTAGATACACGCTAAATAAAAATCGCCCACTAAATAAACTTAATAACCTGCAAGACAAAGCTTTGGTTTCATTATTTGCCTAAATAAATTTCAACGGCTGGCGATGCCGGATAAAATAACCTCTATCAATTGTTAGGTAATACCGTATTTTCCACAAAATATCGATGTGCTTTTTGCAGATATCGACGCTGCGATCGCAATTAAAGTATTTATACTTACAGCAGTATGGCTGTACATAGCTAAATTCTTTACGTAACACACCTATTGGTATGGGAAACTTAATGAGGAGTAGGGATAGAAACTATGCAGGAAAGTGCAATTGACCGAGAAATAAAACTCTTGGTCTTAGACATCGACGGAACGATCGCAGGCGAGTCGAATCAAATTCGCGAACCGGTCAAACAAGCAATTAAAGCAGTACAAGCAAAAGGTGTGCAAGTTGCGATCGCTACAGGTCGGATGTACCGTTCTGCTTTGCGCTTCCATCAAGACATCGGCTCGCAACTACCCCTGATAGTTTATCAGGGAGCGTTGATTAAAGACCCAACCACGCAAAAAGTGCTGCGTCATCTGCCAGTAGCAAAAAAAATTGCCTTGCAACTGCTAGACTACTTCGAGCAACCGGAATTGCGATCGCTGCTTTCCGTACACTTCTACATCAACGATCGCCTCTACGTGCGTCAAATTACCCCCGAAACCGAGATTTACGCACAACGTTCTGCGATCGAGCCTATCCCAGTAGGCGACCTGCGCCTAGCGCTCACAGGAGATAACGGAGAAGATATTTGTCCTACTAAAGTATTAGCACTCAGCGACGATACCGATACGATCGAGCGTTTGTTGGGTTCATTAAAGCAGCAGTACACCCCAGCAGAACTTTACCTTACCAAATCCGTAGCCACCTTTTTTGAAGCTACCAACCCGTGGGTGAACAAAGGTACCGCCGTTCGTTATCTTGCTGAAGACATTCTAGGACTTGAGTCTGGCAACGTTATGGCGGTTGGAGATAACTATAACGATGTCGAAATGCTTGAGTACGCCGGTGTCGGTGTAGCGATGGCAAATAGCCCTTTCGACGTACAGGCGATCGCTCATTGGGTAGCTCCCAGCGTTGAGGAAGATGGCGTTGTCGCTGCCATTGAAAAATTTATCCTCTAAAACCCCTTCGATCAGAAAGGAGACCGACGACTGGCCGTGTTTCGTCTCGGTCTCCCAACTGGTTCGCTCCTCACACAGTAGTCACTATACAAGAGCTGAATTAGTTTTGTCATCCCTTTCTATATATTAAATTTTGATAACTATCACCCCATTTTGGCAGATATTGCCTAAATAAACTTATAGTTCCAGTGGGGCCGACACAGCTAAAAAGTCTTCCAAAAGCAAGCGCAGAAAGGGTTGAGTAGCTGCGAACAAGCCCAATCTCGCTTGAGACAGATGCGGATCTTCTGTCTTCACCTCACCCCAAATGCGACATCGGCTATAAAACGTCTCGAATGTTTGGCCCAGATCCAGCGCTATTTTCTGCCAATCGATCGCACGCCCAGAAGACGAGGGGCAATACAAAGTATCCAGCAACACAAACAAAGACGAAATCAGAGTGCGTTCGGCTGGGTGTATCAACCGCAGTTTTTTCTCACCTGTCAGCCACGGAATCGGCTTGGGAGAAACAATGCACCAGTGTGTCGGAGTCATTTCCGCATCGGCTTCTGCCAGCGCGATCGCTCCTTCTCGGTGCGCCATACGCAACAGCGAGCAACAGCGAGCATGAGCGTACTGGATCGTAAAAATTGCGGAATCCTGATTGGCGACTCCTTCAGTGCTAAGTACAGAGGCAACTTTTTCTCCTCTGCCCCCCTGCCCAAGGGCCTTTTTCTTTTGACTTTTGACTTTTGACTTTTGACTTTCTAGCCCCTCACCCTCAACCAAACCCTGCAACCACGCTGATATAGCCAAATCGCTCAAATGCCAGTGAATCCAGCCTCGCTCTGCGACTTTAATAGTAAAATAAAGTTTAATCTCAGGGTAACGCTCTTCCCCTAATCCGTAGAGTTCATCTACGATCGCACCTGCCAAATCCGCAGTTGGTATTCTCGATAACTTTGACAGCCTGAGCGCGATGGGCGACACGTAAAGTATCTGAGTTTTATCCTGAAATTGGTATACATCAAAAGTTCCTGTCGCGTTCCAACCCTGCACATCCCGATCGAAGCCAATGTCAGGATCTGCAATACCTAGCTTTTGACTGAGCAAATCCATTGCCTCTTGTAAGTAGAGCCGCAGCGCATATGCGATCGCAGGAAAATCCATCATCGGTAAATCTTCATTCACAGTTGTTTACCGAGCCACATCATATTTTTACATCGGTTACATCTATCTACGGTTGTAACTTGCATCAAATATAACAAATAACAAACTCCCAGCCTTGATAATTTAGTAAAATCTAAGGTATCTTTTATTACTTTAAATTTACAGTAAAACTTCTATAAAGATGCTATAAAGCTTATTTAGTTTTAATATTGCCCGATGACTCGGTTTTGCCAAAAAACCACCCTGTCGATAAACGTCCCATTAAAGCCCTTTTTTGGCCTCTCAACCTATGGTGCAACAGTCTCTCTCCATACAACCAAACCCTGTAAGCTCAGATACACTGCGACCGGAAGCATCGCGACCGTTTTTAACCTGGCAGCGAATATTAGACTGGGCTAACGAACATTATCGGTGTCGCACTTTCAGCAAAGACGAAAAAATTCCAGCGCGACCTGGGTTGCTGTATTTAGTACAGCGAGGTGCTGTGCGAATGGTAGGTGTTGCCCAAGTGAGCGCCACCCATCGCAACCTTAACTCTCGCGCCTCCACCCTTAACCAAGAGGAAGCCTTCTTAGGCTTTGTAGGTGCCGGACAACCATTTGAAATTGTAGCTCAGTCCCCATTTACGCTCCACAGCTACGCCCACGTAGATCAAACAGCCGTAGTGTGGATGTACTGGCACGACCTAGACAACTGGCCCCACTTCCGGCGCGAAGTTTTAGATGCGTTTCGCTACCAGCACCAGCGCAAGCTACTGTGGCTGAGTACTCTCGGACAGCGCCGCACGATCGATCGTCTGTTAGGATTTCTCACCCTCTTGATTGAGGAATTTGGCGAACCCTGCGAGCAAGGGTACTCTCTTCCCTGGACTCTCACCCACGCCCAAATTGGCAGCGCGATCGGTT
>NZ_JACJUP010000692.1:0-3710 GCF_014748295.1 Planktothrix sp. FACHB-1355
GTTTGGTATTGGTTGGTATCACGCACAACGAGACACCGATCCTTTTACTTACAAAAATTTGCTGCCCATCTGGAACGATATTAACTTACCGAACCTCAGTCGCTATATCGAGTCGGGTTGCATTGTTGCCAATGTTCGTAGTGCCACTGCGGGACAAGCAGTAGATTTGAGTAATTGTCAGCCTTTTCGTAGCGATCGTTTGTTATTCACTCATAATGGCTTTATCGAAAATTTTCGCCATAGTTTATACAGACCGATACGCAGCCGACTGAGGGATGAAACTTACCAGGCGATTGATGGTTCTACAGATTCAGAACATATTTTCGCACTGCTGATTAACGAGTTGCTAGCTAACCCAGATATTAATTTAGAAAAAGCATTGCAAAATACGTTAATAACTTTGTCGGAGTTGGCGCAATTGCATCAAGTCAATATCTCTGCCAACATCATTGTTACGGATGGAAAGCAATTAGTTGCATCTCGCTTTGGTAGGGGGAAACCTGCACCTTCGCTTTATTGGTTGCGGGACGATCCAGCTTTTCCAAATGCGGTAATTATTGCTTCGGAACCTTTATTTGCTGGGAATTGGATCGGCTTTTCTGAAAATAGCGTTATTAGTGTGGGAGAAGACCTTGATATCCAAATCGATTCGTTCTGAACTAAGCCAGTCCAGTACCGCAGACGAACGGCGACAAGAAATTAAACAGGCGATGCAGCTTTGTCGTGCTGGTACTTTGGCGCTATTTGAAGATATCGATCGCACAACTTTTTCCCAACAACCGCATCCAGAATTTAGTCCTGTAGGTTGGCATTTAGGTCATATTGGCTACGCGGAGGCTTTGTGGTTGTTGGAACATTGTGCAAAATCGCAGTTACCTCCTCTTACCAAGGATGGAAAAATTATCCCCTATCGTCACTTGTTGGCAGCTGATGGTTTACTGAAGGGAGAACGGGTTAATTTACCGACACTTGCAGAAATTTGCGCTTATTTGGATACAGTAAGAAAAGAAGTTTTTGATTATTTGGAAAGAGCGCCTTTAGATGAGGAAGAACGTCTTTGGCGGTTTATCATTCAACATGAAAGCCAGCACAGCGAAATTATTTATTTCCTATTGCAATTGCAACGACGGTCATCGCTCAATCCTCAATTTTCAGAAACACAACTAATAACTGACAACGGACAACTAACAGAGACGATCGCAATTCCGGCGGGTGAGTTTGAGATGGGGAATGATACGATCGATGCTTTGGATAACGAACGCCCCTGTCATCGAGTTTACCTGGATACTTATCAGATCGATCGCTACCCGGTGACTTGCGGACAATATCGCTTGTTTATGGAAGCAGGAGGCTATCAAAATCGGCAATGGTGGACACCTGCGGGATGGGAATGGTTGCAAGCAAATCAATTTACACAACCGCTTTATTGGATAGAAGACTCAGCATGGGACGATCGTCCCGTTTGTGGCGTTAGCTGGTACGAAGCAGATGCCTTTGCGCGATTTGTGGGCAAGCGACTGCCAACAGAGGCAGAATGGGAAAAAGCGGCTAGTTGGGATGCAGCAGCCAATCGTCGGCGCACATATCCGTGGGGTGAGGAAAAACCGAACGCGCATCTATGCAATCACGACTGCATAAAACAGAAGCAACAAGGAAATTCCGCAATCCAAAATCCCACCACCCCAGTAACTGCTTACCCTGCCGGTCAAAGTGCATACGGTTTGTACGATACTCTGGGGAATGTCTGGGAATGGACATCTAGTTGGTTCGATGGTTACGAAGGTTTTGAGTACTATCCTTACCGGGGATATTCGCAAGTTTATTTCGATCGACAGCATCGAGTGCTGAAAGGTGGCAGTTGGGCCACCCGTCCTTGGGCATTGCGCTGTAGCTTTCGCAACTGGTATCACCCAGGTGTGCGGCAAATTTTGGCAGGATTTCGGTGTGCAATAGGTAGGGGTTAGGGGAAGAAGGGCGTTAGGGATTGTGATAGTTTTGAAACATCGGCACCATGAGTCATATCATATCCGGTAACATCGATCGCGTAAAAATATCCCTCTCTTATCTGCGTATATCTGCGTACATCTGCGGTAAAAATTTACTCCTCTATCCCAGCAGAAAATTTTCCGCATCACTCTTACACTATCGGCACAACCAGACAAGGATCTTAAGTCGCCTTTTGGTGGGAAAATACGGAAAGAACGGACGCGATTTGGAAACATCTTGCGCTGGTGCGATTTTATCGTGTGGTGCTTTGTGTTTCACTGATTTAGTCTGTTGTGCAAATCTTTTTTATTTGGCGTTATTGTAGCGTGCGCGAAGCGCGATCGCTCCCATACAAACGGAGGTTGAATGACGATATCTAAAACTGCAAGCGGTAAAGCTGCTTTTCCATACACGATCGAAAAACGCTTGCAGATAGAGTATCTACTCAGCGCCACGGCGCTTTCCCAACATAAACAGTCTGACGGTAGCGATGTTGTCTGGGGATTGACTCAGACTCCCAAAACTATACCGCCGCGATATTTTTATGACGATCCCGGTTCCCAATTATTTGAGCAAATCTGCGAGTTACCGGAATACTATCTCACACGCACAGAAGGTGCAATTTTGCAAGGGTGCGCTGCTGAAATTGCTCGACTGACGGGTGCGTGCGAAATTGTGGAACTGGGTAGCGGTAGTTCAACTAAAACCCGCATTCTACTTGATGCCTACAATAAATTAGGCTACCCCCTGGGCTATGTGCCGATCGACGTGAGTGCTGGCATCCTCGAAAGCAGTGCGAGGGAATTGTTGGCAGATTATCCATCGCTGGTTGTTCGAGCTTTGGTTAGCACTTACGAACTGGCGCTGGAAAGACTGGAAGCATCTCGCTTGGCGACGCGGATGATTTGTTTTTTGGGTAGCACGCTGGGTAATCTCAATCGAGAAGAGTGCGATCGCTTTTTATCCCAAATCGCCGATGCGCTCAATGTAGGGGAATATTTCTTGCTTGGCGTAGATCTGCAAAAGTCGGAATATCTGCTGAATGCAGCTTATAACGACAGTCAAGGTGTCACGGCAGCTTTTAATTTGAATATGCTGGAGCATCTGAACTGGCGTTTTGATGGCAATTTTGACAAAGCGCAATTTGAACACTGGGCTTTTTACAACAAATCTCAGTCTCAAATTGAAATGCACTTGCGGAGTGTGCGATCGCAAACTGTGCAATTACGCGCTCTCGACCTCACAGTTGAGTTTGAAAAAGGCGAAACAATTTTTACGGAAATTTCCCGCAAATTCGACCTCAACTCCATACAGAAGGAACTCCAGGGACACGATTTAGTACCTCTTCAGGTTTGGACTGACCCAAATCAGTGGTTTGGTGTCCTTCTTTGTCAGATGCAAAAGACAAAATCAGTCTCCGTTACTGCTTAAAAAGCAGGATTATTTTCTGGTTTTGTTGAGGCGCACAAATATGTGCGCCTTTCACGTTATTTTAAGAAATAAATACATTTTTTAACTTTGCTCTTGAGGTAAATAAACCAAAGGTAATTGTAGCCTGGGCACTCCCAGCCTACAATTTTGTCCATAGCTACACAGAAACCCGGTTTCTAGGCTGTACTTTAGGGAACTGAAATCCGTTATAAGCAATTGCTTAAAACTCAGATGCGAAAAGCGCTTGTTATGACATTTTAACAAAGTGTATGAAATTTTAGTATAATTACTGA
>NZ_JACJUP010000693.1:0-3763 GCF_014748295.1 Planktothrix sp. FACHB-1355
ACTTCAGCCAAATCACCCAATGCTTCTGCGGCTGAAGCTCTTACAACCCAATCAGAGTCACTACGAAGGAGAGACTTAATTGGTTCGATCGCTGTTGTGTAGTCGAGTGTGGCGAGCGCATCCACTGCATCGGATCTAACAAGGTCTTCTGAGTCAGCTAACATTTTTACAAGTGCAGGGCCAACCGTCTCAATTTCTTCGTCTCCCAGCCATCCTAATGCCTCTACTGCAAGCATCCGAATATCTTCTTCAGGGGAAGCAAGCAACTCAACTAAGGTCGGGACAGCTTTATAGGCTTCTAACTTTCGTAGCTTTATGATTGCTGGTGCTTGTCTGTAAGGATCGCCCGATCGACAGTCTTCCAGTAAAGACTCTATATTAGAGTGACTCATAAGCACCCCTTTCTCAAAACTTATGGATTTAATTATTTTTGTCTAAAGTATGAAAGTATTTTGATCTTCAAAAATAGTTAGTGAACTACTCCAACTATACCTTGAGGTTAGTTGGAGCTTCTGATTGTGGTATTTGAGATCGACCCCAGCAACCTCACGGTGTTGGCTGAGATTCACCCCCTAAAACTGGTTGTTCCCTGGCAGGTTCTCCTGTGCTTGGCGGTTCCACTGGCTCACCAAAAGCCAAGCGCAGAAACGGCGGTGCTAGAAATGTGGTGAGAATCACCATGATAATAATCGATACTTCCAAGGGCTTACTGAGAACGCCACTGGCAGAACCGATACCGGCAAACACTAACCCGACTTCTCCCCGTGGAATCATACCAACTCCGATCGCCAATCGATTAATACCGGGTTGACCGAACACCGACCAGCCTGTCACTATCTTGCCGACAATAGCAACCACCATCAAAAATACAGCGATCGACAATCCAGCCCGATTTTCAGGTACGGTCGGATTCAAAACACCCAAATCGGCTCTCGCTCCCACTGTCACAAAGAAAATGGGCACTACCAAATCGGCGACCGGCTTCACCAGTTCATCTAATTCGTTGCGAGCATCGCTTTCATCTAGAACTAAACCAGCAGCAAACGCACCCAAAATCGCTTCCAGGTGAATTGCATTGCCCAGAAATGCCATGAAATAGGCAAATATAAATGCTGGGATGACGATATTGCCACGAGTTTTGAGTTGATTGACGATCCGCTCAAAGGTTTTATTGAAGATGCCACCCAAGAGAATGGAACCGATCAGAAAAGCGGTTGCACTGACAATCAAATAGATGACATTAGTAACATCAATTTCACCCGTTTTCGCTAAACTGGCGACAACAGCCAGGACGATAATTCCCAGCACATCATCAATGACAGCAGCACCAACAATGATTTGACCTTCTTTCGATTTCAGCTGTCCTAATTCAGACAATACTTTGGATGTAATCCCAATGCTTGTTGCCGTTAAAGCAGCCCCTGCAAAAATTGCCGGAATCGCGGGAACGTGGAATAACGTCATCAAGCCAACAGTACCTGCTGCAAAAGGAACTGCCACCCCCACACAAGCTACAATCGTGGCTTGATATCCCACTTCTTTTAATTGTCGCAAATCGGATTCCAGACCGATTTCAAATAGCAGAATAATCACGCCCAATTCTGCTAGCACGGAAATGACTTCACTCTGGGATTCAAATATACTTGTGGCAGCTGCGGGGGAGAGATGATTAATCCATTCCAGAATCGTCATCACCACTGAATCAGAGGCAGACAGCCCGCTTTCGGGAAAGATAATCAGGTGTAATGCAGATACCCCGACGATTACACCGGCCACCAATTCCCCCAGAACTGGCGGAAAATCTAACCGTTTGGCTATTTCTGCGCCAATTTTACTGGCTAGATAAATTATCACCAAACTCAGCAGAACTCCGGTGAGAACGATCGGTGAATTTTCTGCCTCGACAGTTGCCAACAAGGGCGAGGGGAAAAGCGGGGATGTCATCCCAGTTAAAGCTGTAATTGTATGGTTCAAAAACATGAGTTACGCGGTAAAGACGATGTGAACCTGATTTGAATCGGAGGCAACCGATTGTTAGTTTCCTGACGCATCAGGTTACCTCGATTCGTCGAACTTGTCATGCCCTTTTTAGGCGACTGCCTCTTTGTTGTAAACCAGGTCAACGGCTTGACGCAGGGCGACCGTGCGATCGCTCAAGATATGTTCTGAGGTAATTAGATCGAACAGTCCCAACTTCTGTAAGCGGCGCTGAATTTTCTCACTCGCACCGACGATATAGATCTGCAACCCTTTATCATAGGCATCGCGAATCGCATTTTCGATCGCCAGCGAAGCAGTCACTCCCAGCAAAGGCACATCGGTGAGATCCATTACTAACGCATCTGCATCCTTCATGGCATTGTGTTCGCGTGCGATCGCTTTCGATAAGCCAAAAATCATTGGGCCACTCAGGTAAAATAACAGCACGCGCCCTTTGCCTTTATCCAGTAGGAACTTCTCCTCTTCGCTCAATCGTGCATCGTCATCTGTATCGGCAATCAGCTTAACTTCCTGAGATTGCAAACTACTCAACCGTTCGATAGTAAGAATATTGGCGATAAACACACCTATACCTACTGCCACAATCAAATCCACAAATACAGTTAAGAGCAATACCCCGTACATGATCGCGGAACCCTTGAGGGATACCTTGTGCGATCGCTTCAAGAAACTCCAGTCAAGAATATCAATCCCGACTTTCAGCGCAATCCCTGCCAACACTGCCATCGGAATCGGTTGGGTCAGCTTGGCAGCGCCCAAAACCACCACTAGCAGCACTAACGCCCTTGTTAAACCCGATACCGCTGTGGTTGCACCCGTTTGGATGTTGACCACCGTTCCCATCGTCGCACCTGCACCCGGTAAGCCACCGCACAGACCGGAAACAATATTGCCGATGCCTTGACCGATCAATTCCTTATCGGATTTATGTTCAGTCCGGGTGAGACTATCTGCGATCACCGCTGTCAGCAAGGTATCGATACAACCCAGCATTCCCAACATCACCCCATCCACTAACATCACTGTCACTTGACCGGGTGTAAAAGTAGGGAATTGCAATGGGGGAAGGCCCACCGGAATTTCGCCAATGCGGCGAATTTCCACACCTTGAAATACTGTCAGAGAAATCACAGTTCCAACAATCAACGCCACCAGTTGGGGAGGCACAAAGCGCTTCAGCTTTTTGGGCATGAGGAAAATGATCCCCACCGTCAAGAGACCTAGAATTGCCTCCGGTGGATTCAAATTGGCAATCAATTGCGGAATCGCCGTTACGGTGCCCAAAACACCCCCCTTTGGCGCTGCTTGGCCTAAAAAGGGTGCAATTTGTAGAATAACCAGAATCACGCCAATCCCCGACATAAAGCCGGAGATTACGCTATAAGGCATCAGGGTAATGTATTTCCCTAATTTGAAAACCCCAAATACGATCTGAAAAAGCCCTGCCAGCATAACAACGGTAAATGCCATCGCCAAACCCTTGTCTGGATTGCTGGCGGTGAGTCCGGCGACGATCGCCGTCATCACCACAGTCATTGGGCCAGTCGGTTCGGAAATCAGCGTGGGAGTGCCGCCGAATAAAGCTGCAAAGAAGCCGACGCAAATAGCACCATACAGACCGCCGATCGGCCCGACTCCGGAGGCAACACCGAAAGCCAAGGCAAGCGTTGACATCCTCCTCGACCTAAAGGTACGAGGATTCCAAAGATCGCTCTTTGGGCTTCCTCTTTCCACGACTCGGCTTACTTGGAGGGATTTCTCC
>NZ_JACJUP010000694.1:0-3761 GCF_014748295.1 Planktothrix sp. FACHB-1355
AAGTACATACAACGCGATCGCCCTTTAACGTATTTGCTGGCTGCGCGATTAAGTTGGCTTTTCCAAGGGTTGTTTAGACTTTTTGGTATGATGAAAACGAATACCTAAAAACACGTCATAAAGAAAACTCCAAAAGTCTTTTCCTTGCAACAATCCCAGCCTAAGATGACAGCCTTTTTCCTCTAAAAGCGGTTGAGTAGCCCGATAAGCTGCCTGATAATTATACCAGGGAATCGAAGGCCACAAATGATGAATTAGGTGGTAATTTTGTCCGCAAATGAGGATATTGAGAATGGGGCTGGCATAGACCCTGGCATTTTTCCAGCGATCGCGCTCTTGAAAAGGTCGGTGAGGCAAATAATCAAAAAACAGTCCCAAAGCTAGCCCTACCACCAATGCCGGTGAAAACCAGAAATTGAGAATATATCCCAAAAAATGATATTGACAGGACAGATAAACAATTGAAAAAACAAACAACCGACTCAAAAACCATTCCAGCAGCTCGTACTTGCGCCAGAGACGGCGCTTGAAAAAATAGACCTCGTGATAAAAAAACCTTGCCGCAATTAACCAGAGTGGCCCACCGGTAGAAACAAAATGATCCGGATCGTTTTCCGGATCGTTAACGTGGGCGTGATGCTGCATATGCACCCGCGTAAACACGGGAAAGGCAAAACCCAACATCAACGCACTACCGTGTCCCAAAATGGCATTAACGACGCGATCGCGATGGGCTGCATGGTGAGAAGCGTCGTGAATCACAGTCCCCACCATATGCAAAGCCGTCACATTAATCAAAAAACAGCAGGGATCTGGCCAGTTCCACAGCCAGTAACCGCAAGTCGAGACAATCACCATAACTACGGCGGCTACAAACATAAGTAGCGTAGGATTAAAATCGCCGGGAGGAGCCAATAACTCCTTGGGTACTGTCAGCGGCTTCTGTGCCTCCGACATCAGTATCTTTACTCCAGTTAACTTCCATCGCGTAGTATACGATACGAAGCCTAGAATAATAAAGTTTTGTTTAGTTAGGGGAGAGGGGAGAGGGGAAAAGAGAGAAGGCGTCGGGGCTAGAGGCTAGTGTATATTCTTCGTTAGTGTTTAGTCTCAAAACTAGCTCCTAGTGCAGCACGGCAGAAGTAACCCACCAGATCGGAAGTAGTTGAATGCCTTACGCTCAAAGCACTTTTGACTTTTGAATGATTGACTTCCACGTAGCAACACTAGCCCTTAGTCCCCAGTCCCTCAGATCGACCATGCAACTGCGAAATACTTTGCGTCGGACAAAAATAGTCGCCACCATTGGCCCAGCCTGCCGTAGCCCAGAAGTTCTGAAAGCTATTATTGAAGCTGGTGCAACTACACTGCGGCTCAACTTTTCACACGGAACGCACGAAGAACACCAGCGCAATATTCGTCTCATCCGGCAGACTTCCTTCGAGCTGAATCAGCCGGTGGGGATATTGCAAGACCTACAAGGGCCGAAAATAAGATTGGGGCAATTTGAAAATGGTTCGATCGCACTCAAAAAAGGCGATCGCTTCACTTTGACCAACCGCCCGATCGCAGGTACTCAGGAAATCAGTTCCGTTACCTACGATAACTTAGCCGCCGAAGTTCCAGAAGGAGCGACCATTCTGTTAGACGACGGTCGCGTGGAAATGGTAGTGGAAAAAGTAGACCGCAGTTCGGAAGAATTGCACTGTCGCGTTGTTGTCGGCGGTGTGCTTTCCAACAGCAAAGGCGTCAATTTCCCAGGAGTTTACCTCTCCATCAAAGCCCTGACCGACAAAGACCGCAAAGACCTGATGTTCGGTCTCGACCAAGGTGTAGACTGGGTAGCGCTGAGCTTTGTCCGCAATCCCCAAGACGTATTGGAGATTAAAGAATTGATCTCCACAGCCGGTAAGCGCGTACCGGTGATTGCCAAAATCGAAAAGCACGAAGCGATCGAACAAATGGCAGAAATTCTCCCCTTGTGCGATGGCGTCATGATTGCCAGGGGAGATTTAGGCGTAGAACTACCCGCTGAAGACGTACCCATCCTGCAAAAGCGACTGATTACCTTAGCCAACGAGTTGGGAATTCCCATCATCACCGCCACCCAAATGCTGGATAGCATGGCGAACAACCCCCGGCCCACCCGTGCCGAAATTTCCGATGTTGCCAATGCTATTTTGGATGGCACAGATGCAGTGATGCTATCCAACGAAACGGCAGTGGGTAAATACCCAGTCGAAGCAGTCGCTACAATGGCTCGTATTGCCATTAGAATCGAGCAGGAACAGTCCCAACAAGTAACGACTCATTCCGGTACAAGCAACGGTCGCTCAGTCCCTAACGCCATCAGCCAAGCCGTCGGCCAAATTTCCGAACAACTGGGGGCGGCTGCGATTATGAGCTTGACGAAAACTGGTGCCACAGCTCGAAATGTGTCCAAATTTCGACCCAGAACGCCGATTATTGCCGTTACTCCTCACGTTGACGTGGCGCGGCAGTTGCAACTGGTGTGGGGCGTCAAACCTCTGCTGATGCTGGAGTTAGCATCTACCAGTCAAACCTTCCAAGCAGCCCTCAACGTTGCCCAAGAAAGGGGTCTGCTTACTCAGGGAGATTTGGTGGTGATGACTGCGGGTACTCTCCAAGGTGTTTCCGGTTCGACAGATTTGATTAAAGTTGAAGTGGTCACTACCGTACTGGGTAAAGGAACTGCGATCGGATCGGGTTCTGTCAGCGGTCGGGCGCGGGTCGCTAACAATGCCGTAGATGTCGGTAATTTCAGTTATGGGGAAATTTTGGTCGCACCCCGTACCACTGCCGATTTTGTCGATGCCATCCGCAAAGCAGCAGGAGTCATTACCGAGGACGAAAGTTTAACCAGTCACGCTGCTGTTATTGGTTTGCGCCTGGGTGTCCCAGTCATTGTCGGTGTGAAGAATGCCACTCAAAATATTCGCGATGGCGCAATTCTTACCCTGGATATGCAGCGGGGTTTGGTTTACTCCGGTGCGGCTGTTGTCGCTCAAACAGATACAGCTGTGGTGATGTAGGAGAACCTACCCCCCTAACCCCCCTCCCTACAAGGGAAGGGGGAAAAATTATACAATAACGATGCCACTGCAAAAGGATATCAATCTTTTTCTCAATCTTCCCCTCTATTAAAATATACAAATTATATGTGCGATAGCTTATTAGTGCTGTAAAACATGATAATCTTTATGCTGGGACAGTTAGATTTGCGAGCGTAGCAACAGTTTCATCTGAGTTGAATGTGTAAAACCATTCACGAGGGATTTTTGTTTGATTCAAAATACTAACATTCCGACTCAAATCGTCAATAGTAAATGTTCCTACATAGGTGACAGTTTTTGTTTCTAATGGGTTGATAATATCGTTTTCGCCAATATATCGTCCGGAAATCAAAACGCAGGTAACTTCAACTCAGCAATTATTAGATGGAGAATTTACCTACGAAAATCTCCAAAAAGCAATCAATTCAGTTCCGTTCCCGGTAGTGCATATTGCCTCTCACGGTCAATTTAGTTCCATAGCTGAAAACACATTTATTCTGACTTGTAATAATAAGGTTAACGTCAAAGAGTTAGATAACTTATTACGTCGCCGAGAACAAGAGGAAGATACTCCGATTGAATTGCTCGTTTTCAGTGCTTGCGAAACCGCAGCCGGAGACGATCGCGCTGCGTTGGGATTAGCGGGAGTGGCAATGAGAGCGGGCGCACGCAGCACTGTGGCAAATT
>NZ_JACJUP010000695.1:0-3756 GCF_014748295.1 Planktothrix sp. FACHB-1355
CAACTTGAGCGCGGCGCATATGGTAATCGGAAGTAATCAAGTAGACGCTGTTGACACCACGAGCTTTTAACTCATCAACTAAAGTGGTGAAATTAGTAACCGTATCTACAGCTTGTTCGTCCAAATGCAAGCGATTTAAGTCAACACCGGCTTTGACAAAAACTTTTTTGACGTAATTATTGTAGCTACCTGGGCCACCAGAAGAAATCCAAATATGTAAATTTGGATGTTGACTGGCAAACTTTGCTGTAAACCTTTCTCGCTCCAATGCGGGAGTCGAACCACCTAACATTAAAACTGCCTGGGGTGGCTCTAGGCTTCTAACTTGTTTGTAGCCAAACCAAAGCACAATAGGAACCGTCAACGCTACCAAAAATCTACGCTTTGAGCGCGGTTTAGAAGGCGAGGTCTTCTTCAGTTTGTAACGTCGGTGACTGGGAGAAGTTCTTAAAACCATGCAGACAGTCAAGTGGCATTAATGATAAACAATAAGCTGAGGATTTTTGTCCTAGCCGTAGGTATGGCTCCCAGATTATCACCTTCAGCTTATTTTGAAATATTATTTTTAACTGCCATTTGATTTGTACGGGACTGATGGGACTTGAACCCATGACCTAGCGCTTCAGATTTGTGTGAGTTTCCCCACTCTCTGGACTATACCTTCACCATAGGCTGGCAGCCTTTAGGTGGTGGCCATCTAGTCTCTACACCTTCTTGAATCGAACTGTATAATGTTTTTTTATTTCGATTCAGGCTTGGCTCGGTATTCCCATGAAGTGTAAGCGTTGTGGTAAAGAGACAACCAATCCAGCTTTTTGCAGTCGGTCATGTGCTGCTGCCTTCAACAATAGGAAATATCCTAAAAGAAGTAAGCAACAAAAACACTGCAAACATTGTGGAATAAGCATCATAAGCGGTAGGAGTACCTGCGATGCTTGTAATCCTTTTTACGTTGATTGGTCGATTATTACTCTTCGAGATGTTAAAGGGAAGGCTCTGTACCAGCATTCGGCCAGAGTTCGTCAAGTTGCCAGATCTGTCTATCGTCAATCGGATAAAGCTAAGAAGTGTATCGTATGTGGATATGAAAGGTACTACGAAGTATGTCATAGAAAACCTATCAAGGATTTTCCGGACGATACGCCGATCTCCGTAATTAACGATATCGATAATCTGGTAGCGCTTTGCCCTAACCATCACTGGGAGTTTGATAATGGCCTTCTCACTCTTTAGGGTTCACCGAATTTGACCACATTCACTCGCAGAGTTTCCTCTAGGAGTGCCCGATATTTCAGGAGGCGCTCGCTCTATCCATCTGAGCTACAGCCCCAGGTACAAAAATATGATAGCAGAAGAAATATTAATTGGACTGCCAGGATTTATCCCAAGGGCTGCCACCTGTTTCCAATCCACAGAGAGAACTATTTGCTTTCAGGATGATTTTAGATTTGCCGTTGAGCCTTTCTCGCAGTTCCAGACTCAAATGACCCCGCATAGTGTCGCGACAGGCGAATTGCAATCCCTTTTCGGTAGGCGCACGCAGAGGTGTTCCGGGTAGGTCGGTGATGCCTGTTAACTCTACTTCATACTGGTTATTTTTAGCCTGCATTTGCCATCTACCCCAAGGTTGAATATCCCAGCTTACTTGTGAGTTCCAAGGCACGAATTCATAGAATTTGCCGCGATAGTGAATGCCTATCATCGCTACAGATTCCATCCACCACAGCACGCCACGCTTACCGCCGCCTGCGGTGAGGGCGAGGTCTGATTCGCCATCAAAATAATTGCAGTTTACCCAGAACCACTTTTGCGGAAAGGCACCACCCCAGTTTTTTTCGCTGTAAGCGGGTGCGTCTGTGAATTCGTAGAGTTTGCCATTCCATTCGATCGCACCTGTCGCCAGTCCGTGAGCCATCAATATTTGCCATCCAGGTTCAAATATCGGTAAAAAAGACAAAATTCCTGCTGTAGATTGCTGTTGTTCTCCTTTATTTCCCCAAGCATACACAGGCTTAATTTCATATTGCCAACGACAATACCCACCAGAACCGGGATCGCGAATCAAACCTTGATGCCAAGTAGCTGTTGCTTGATAACCTTCTCGAATGTGGCGATCGAATTCTGCTGGGTCGAGAAAGCGGGTTTCTTTGAAAAATGGGGTTTCTGAGTTGATTTTGCCCCAATGACCCAAACCCAGCGCATCCCGCCACGCCCAAAATTTGTTTGGATCTGGGAAAGTGCGACAAATGTATTCATCATCGGGGCCAAGAATTTGGGCTGCACCGCCACTGTAGAGTTTACCGCCGATGGGGTCTTCGATCGAATACATGAAGGCAAAAGTTTGGCCCTGCTGCGGTAACGTGACGCGATAGTACCAACCTTCAAAAAAACGGCGATCGCTACCGTCCCAATGATAGCCGCTGTGAGGCGTTTGGATAGTTTTAGACGTTGAGAAATCAGTTTTGAGTGGATTGAAGGAGTTTAGCATGGATTCAATTGAGCGACACCTTACCCAGTGTGAGGGCTTGCCATATTCAAGTTAGCAGTTAAGTGCGATCGCAGTAGGCCGAAAATATATTTGAGGAATACTTACCATCAGACGAGATCGGTTGATTCCATTTGCCTATAAGCCAGAGGAATGCCAAAATGTTGGCACTCACCTCAGACAAAACTTTAATCAATCTAAAATCTAAAACCTAAAATTTAAAAAGGTTATGAGCTATTGCCTCCATCCAAATTGCCAAAAACCTACCTGCAACTCAACTGAGACAATCTTTTGCCAATCTTGCGGAGCGAAATTGCTGTCTTAAAGCCATGATAAAAAACACACAAAATAGAGTAAACAGATATAAAATTAGACAAACAAATGATTTTATGCAAATTATTATACCCAGGGAAAAGCGGTGGCTAGGAATATTATTTTCAATAACTTGGATAACGATAATGTTATTTTTTGTAAAAATTTTGTTATTGAGTGTTCTTTTCCTTGTGGGAATTATTTTTATTTTTTTATTTATTTATTGAATCATCGGCTCAATAGATGCTAGTTTATGAGCAGGTAAATTATCCATTACTACTATCGCTCCTACCCATAATTGAGGACATAAAAATTTCTCAATAAATACGGCAAATGCCCACCCATATATTGAATCATTTATTGTCATCAATGCGAGTACTTTGTTAATACTAACTGCGCCAATAGCTGTCACTTTAGCGGCTCGATAAAATGGGTTTAGTTCGGTTAATCTTGTGCCTGGATATGAACGAGCATGAGTTCCGATCGAACCTATTAAAATGCCTGTTTCATCCAAAAACACGAGATTTTCTGGCTCGATCTGTTTGATTTTTTCCCAATACTCGGCTCTCAATTTTTGGACTCTTTCTGTCGCCGCTTGGCTACTGTACCAAGTTTTTTTTGCGATTTAATCCACATTTGCTGTTGGATAATTTGGTTGGGCACACAAAAGCTGTGAATGCGATCGCTATTAGCCCAGATGGTCAGTTACTTGTGAGTGGTAGCAGCGACAAATCAATTAAAATTTGGCGTTGTGATTGAAGCTTTCACATTGGTTTTATCAAAAATCCCGACAACAAGGGTGGGCATGGCCCACCCTACAACTTTATTCAGCCGAACCTACGGTAGTGCGTGCAGCCGTCTGTGGTTCTTGGGCTTGCAGAGGTCGAGGTGTGGAAGTTTGTACGGATTCTTCCGCAGCCTTAGTCCATTCCGTGTGGAAGAAGCCTGGTTTGTCAATG
>NZ_JACJUP010000696.1:0-3752 GCF_014748295.1 Planktothrix sp. FACHB-1355
TTCAAACGACAAGTTAGCACCACCCGCGCCTTACCAACCCAGTCTGTCAGTTGTTCCCGAATTCTCGCCAACGCCTCGATAGGGGAAGTCGCCGCCATTTCATCCACCCCATCCAACAGCAACCAAACTTTACCTGTTGCGAAAAGTTGCTTGAATTCTTTTCTGATTTCTGGCGTGACATTTTCGGCTTCAAAATCGATAAATTGCAATGCTTTGGAGAGCCAATTATTGAGTAAATAATCGGCAATTGTGCTAGAACGTAAATCTGCCAATCGAATACAAATGGGAAAATCGGGGGAATTTTTCGCCAAACGTTCCGCCAATTCTCCTAACAGTGTAGTTTTCCCCGCACCCGGTTCGCCAATAATGGCAATATGCTTGCCTTTTTCAGTGTTATTTTCGGCAATAACTTTCTGGAAAAAAGCATCATCTTTATAAGTTTGGACGATTTGCAGTTCTGGTTCTTTCTGCGGTGGCGAGTCTTCCCCAGTGGGGTTTTTTCTGGGGTTTGGTGTTTTGGGACGTTCCATTAATCCCAAGGGAACGTAAATATTTAATTCATATTGTTGTGCGGTTGCTTGGCGGCGGAGGTGTTGGGTTGCTAAAACTTGGTTGCAGATTTCGCGCCAGTTTATTTCTGTTGGTGTGGTTGTTGGTGTGGGTGGGTTTAACTCGTTTGCATCTACTATTTCGTTTATGTCTAAGTTTAAGGCTTCAACAATCCAAAAAATAAACTTTTTATCTATTGGCGTTCCTTTAAGAAATCGCTTAACTGTATCAATACTAGCACCCGATCTTTTTGCTAAGTCTTCATAAGTCCAACCCTTTTTTTCTGGTTCTCCAGGCTTTTCCAGTTTAGCCATTTTTTGGCGAACTTCTACCAGTCCTTCTGGAGTTGCAGCAATGCTACGGGATTTGGGAGTTTTACTCATCGGTGATAGATGGGTAGGTTACGACTAGAATGCCAGTCTAATAATCGCTATTGACAAAAACATCATAGTGTGTATGTTTATTTAGACCTCGGCAGGGCGAAGCATTCGGATATATAAATTGTCGATTACTCAGAAAGATTGTCGCCCGAATGCTTCGCCCCTACATCATAATCGGTAGCTTAAGAAAAATGGTAGTGCAGAATGGTGCAGATCGATCTGCACTGTTCCAGCGCTGTTCTGCTCTAGAGGATACCCCAAACATCGAGTTATTTGTAGGTTATGAGTTTGGAAATACAAAAATGAGTACCCAATTATTGAAAGCTATCCTTTCTCAAAACCCAGAAATCCAGCTTTTGATTTTGTTGGCTTTTGTCAGTTATTCGCAGCATCAAAGTATTGAAGTTCAGCCAAAAACAAAATTTACAAAACAAAAGATGATTTTGGTTAGTTCGCAAGTGGGGGAATTTGGGATTGTTAATATTATAGGATGGTTCGATCCAATTTCAGGTTTATGTGTTGGTTTTTGTTTCTTTCTTTGGCATTTGGTACAAGTTTTGATTGCAGAAAGAAAGGATGATTAAAGCCCGCCAGGGATTCAAACCCCAGCGTCATAGCGAAAGTCGGTTAAAACCGACTGAAATATTAAATTCTTCAGTCCACTTTAGTGGACTTTCGCTATTAGCTGGGGACTTGAGTCCCCAGCGGGCGTCTTATTCCCCCGCCATCCACCAACCAGAATCGATGATACTTTCTCCTCGAAAAGTAAAATAGAGAAAATCGTGTCCGCCTCGCCAAAAATAAATCAAATACTGGTAATCTCCTGTGGGCTTATTTCTGCGATCGTGTTCGATCGCCGCAAACAAAAAATCACCCTTGATGGCAATTCGATCGGGATTTCCCATCCACTGAATAATCTCAGATTTGCTATATCTCCCCGTTCCCAAACAATCACCAAGCTGATTCATTACCTGCTGTTTGCGCCCATTCCATCTATCTGCATCATCACTCCAATCGCCGCCACCAAAGTGTCCTGGGATGGTTCGCAAGTTTTTATATTCTACTGATAATTCTTCAAGATTGCAAGCATTTGGATCTGAATAATTGGCGGCGGCTATCCAAGTGTTACCCACCAGGAATAATGCTAAAAGCAGGATTAATCGATTTTGATATTTTCTCATATTTAAATAACGCACTTTTTAGCTAGTAGGTATGTTGTTGCGCTTTAGCGCTGAAGCGCAACAACGTACCTATTGTTTTAGCCACCAAACCTAGCTAACAACTCCTCGCGAGAGAGTTGCAGTAACAAAACAGTAAACTCCTCTGGAGGCAATTCCAACAAACGCTCAATAATTCCCGATAATTGCTCATCCAAAACACCAAATCGCACGCGCAACAAATTTTCAATGGTAGCGCGGCGTTCCCTCATTACTCCTCGCTGCAAACCGCGTTCTTCTCCTTCCTGTATAGCTTCGTCCCGCCATTGTAAAAGTAGTGGTGATAATTCCATAGCTAACTCCCGATCTTCTCGATCTATATTTTGACTCGCTTCGATGGTCGCTTGCAAATTCGCCAATAACAAGAGAGCGTTTGAACGTAATGGATGATTGGGTGGAAGTGTACCTATTTCGTTAATCGCTTGTTTTTGCACATTTCCTTTACCCAAAAGTCTCAGCCATAGCGTTTCTGGGGTGCGCGGTAACTGGTGAATTACCACAATTGCTGTTTTCAGAATTTCTCCCAGAAAATACACTCCTGTTGGCCAGTTGTTTTCATCCGCTTCGGCTTTACATCCGTTTAAAATGGTTGCCGAAACGGTAGGCGAAAGAATCCACAATGTAGGTAAATCAGCTTCATCAAGACGAGTGTTGTTTCGCTGACTCTCACGCTGCGAATAGGCGTGGATATCAAATAGTTTACCCATACAGCCGCGAATTTGGCTGGGGGATACGGCGTTGCGGAAGGGTTCAAAGATGGATGGGATACTGGCAAATCGTCCCAGCAATCCCAGCACTTCTGCATCTCCCCTCTGTCCGGGTGGGTAAGGGGTGAACCACACATCTATTTGTCGCACTTCTCCAGGGACTTCTTTGCTGGCTTCTACCTCACCGAGAGGTTTTAACAACTCTTTTAGATAGTCCTTGGCAAATCGATCGTAAGGAAATTTTGTCATTTAATTTCAGCAATCAAACTTTCGGGCTAATCTGCTAATAGCTAAGTTTTTACTTGGTGTTTATTTAGTTTAATGTTAGCATAAATACAACCATAATCGGCATTTTAATAAGTTATTTTAATTTGCTGAAATGGCGTATATTATCTGACGAAAAAGTTCTGGTATGATGAAATTTATCGGCATTGACCTCGGTTGGACGACAGGTGCAAGCGGTTTATGTTGCCTAAGTTGGGCAGATAATCAATTGCATCTTCTTAACTTAGATCGACGAGAATCTAATGAAGATATTCTCGCTTGGATCGATACCTATGCACCATCATCAGAATCGGCAATAATCGCGGTGGATGCGCCTACCCTGATTCCCAATGCAACTGGAATGCGACTACCGGATAAGTTGACTCACAAACATTTTCATCGCTATCACGCGGCTTGTTATCCTGCTAATCTCGGTCGCCCTTTTGCCCAACGCACGGTAGAATTTGGGTTGAGTTTGGAAGCACGGGGTTTCGTTCACGCACCAATCATAGAAGCGCAAAAATTAGGCAGATTTCAAATCGAAGTATTTCCCCATCCCGCGATTGTAAATCTATTCGGTTTAGAACGCATCCTTAAATATAAAAAAGGTAAACTTTCAGAACGTCGCGCTGAAT
>NZ_JACJUP010000697.1:0-3747 GCF_014748295.1 Planktothrix sp. FACHB-1355
AATTCAGATAAAACTAACTCAGGTGACCATTTTTTAACAATTTCTAAAAAAAACTGGCAAATTATTTCCTGGGGTAAAGGACGGTTTGGTTCTGAAGGCTGCGTTTGACGAGTGTCCAGGGGGACACGGCTGTACGTTGAAGTCCTGGGGACTGTTGAGTGGTTAGTTGTGACTGGAGGTATGAAGCTTTGGGACGGCATAACCCTGGCGAGAACTCTTGATTTTAAATGTAATCTTTTTATATAGAGTAGCTCGTGATTGCCAACTTTAATAGAGCATGACAGTCGCCCCACAACTTGGTGAGGCAAATTAGGCGATGGCTGTGACCCCAATCACAAGGGGAGCGACCCCACCCCCGACCCCTACCTGTCTACCGGGAGGCGGATGAAGTTCAATGTCTGTTAAGTGCCGTATATTCAAAGTAAACTATTGACAACTACCACGATGAGGCGATCGATCCCAGTAGCATGAGTAAGAAAACAATAAGTCTTCCGATCATTTCCATCCTATTTGTTCTAATTGCAGGTGCGGGCGGCTACTGGTTATTCGGGAAAAAATTTCCACCTTCGCCCGAAAGTTTAAGCTTAGCCCAAGAGACACCAACACCAAAGCCAACGCCACAAATTATCGTGCAACCTCAGCAAGTGAAAGCTTTGCCTGGAGGCTTAGATACGGTGCCGATGTTTAACAGCAATAGTCCGGAATGGTTGAAGACTGAAGGAATTTTACTTTCTACTTTTCCGCCCACAGGAAAAGCTGCTGCTCTAGCCCACCTTAACTTTCCATTTCAGGGAAGATTTGATATATTTGTTCATCATCAAACCATCAATCCGAAGGATTTGCAGACATATTATTTAGGCGTAATTCTGCATAATCCCGGTTCTCAAGCAATTACCGTAGATGTGTTGCAAGCGGCAACTTATTTAACTCAAGATTCGCCCTATATTAAACTGCCGCATTATGTAGAAAATCCCGATAATAGTGTGTATGCAGGCCCTGGCGATCGCGCCGTACATGATGTACTTCAAGGTAAACGACAAGCAGATTTTCCTGCTAAGCTAACTATTCCGCCCCGCCAAAGCGCGATGTTGATGAATCTTCCTATGCCAGTGCGGAATTTTGAAAAGCCGCAAAACGGTCGGTCGGCGTTAATTCGATTGCGTAGTAGCGGTAAGGTTTATGCAGCTAGTTTGGCGATGTTTGCTAAACAAAATGCCGATGGTACGGAACGCGCTCCCACTTTAGCAGAATGGCAAGCACTTTTAGATACAGGTAATTTAGCAGGCCCGCGCGATAAAACTCCCACTCCTCCAAACCAAGTTGGCGGTCAATTGATTTACGGTCGCGTTGCGGGTGTGGCGCAAGGTTCTGTATGGAAAGCGTTGGTAGTCGATCGCCCTGACACAAAATATTTAACCATTCCCCAGCGCGGTCAAGCTATTTCTTATGCTATCAATACTCTGCGCGGTGGAAAGTTAGGCACCGATCAAATTCAAACGGCGAAAATGCTGGTGCGCTATCCAGATACAGCTTATGAAGCGCACGGTAATTACGCGATTGAATACAATATTAATTTACCTCTTTATAACCCTACGAAAGAAGCGCAGACTGTTAGTTTAACTTTGGAAACTCCTTTGAAAGAAGACAGGTTGAGTAAAGGGGGATTAATTTTCCGAAATCCCTCTTATGGTTTTCCTTGGTTTAGAGGTAGCGTGCGGTTGCGGTATAAAGACGATCGAGGGCAACAAGTAACTCGCTACGTGCATTTGTGGCAACCAATGGGTGAGGTTTTGCAACCTTTGCTATCCCTCGTAATGCCAGCAGGCGATCGCAGAACGGTGCAATTAGATTTTATTTATCCACCAGATTCGACGCCGCCGCAAGTGCTGACGATTAAAACTGCACAGAATTAACCGAAAACGAAGACTTTTGCTTCGTATTCAGCTAGATCGGTAACTAAGCGATCGTCTTTCGATTCAACATCGTAATTATTTGTCCATTCGTGGCAAGTTCCGTTAGCCGGAAAGTTGGGAATTTCATAGTTTTCTAAATGTTTATCTGAGAAATTGGCTACAACGACAACCCGCGATCCTTGATCATTCCAGCGCACGTAAGCAAATACTTTTGCTTCTGGATTTTCGTGAAAAAATTCGATGTTGGCTGTTTGGAGGGCAGGATTTTGTTTCCGCAGGGTAATTAAACCTTTGAAATACTCAAATAAATTGCGATTGCGGTCATTTTTTAACAAAGACCATTTGAGAGGGTTGCTATGCTCTAAAGTTATGGGAGTGTATTCGCCAAATTCTTCGCCCATGCGGATCATAGGCACTCCAACAGCCGTCATTAAGATCGCAACTCCCAACTTGACACGCCCAAATGCAGCTGCATCGAAAATGTTGCGATCGCCTAAATTTTCTAACAGGCGCTTTTGGTCGTGATTGCTGATATAATTAACCACCTTCGTAACGCCTTCTGGGTACTCCTGCCGCTTGGGATCTAGAACTTTCTTCAGTTCCTCTTCTAGCTCGAACTTATCGCCGAAAATATGCGGTATTATAAAATGGAAGAAACTGTCGTGCCAGCAGGCATCCATCGGCCCTTTGGGAGCTACCATATCAACATTTTCTGGAACGTGTTCGCCAATGTTGTAGAAAGGTTTAGATCCCGCTGCTTTTTTCGCTTCTTGAGTTAGCCAATGCAGGAATTCCCGGTTATCCAATTGCTTTAATGCGTCGTAGCGAATGCCGTCAATATGGTATTCTTGAATCCAGAAACGCACCACATCGCCCATAAACTCTTTGGCAGGACAAATATTGCGTTTTTCGTCCCAGTATTCGTAGTTAAATTCTGGCCCCCAATAATACTCGTCTTCGGGATGGTGACGGTCGTGATAGTACCAGTAATCGCGGTCAATTTTTTGTAGCGGACATTCTTCAGATGAGTGGTTATAAAGTTGGTCTAAAATAACGCGAATACCTCTACCGTGGCATTCATCAATTAACCGCTTCAAATCTTCGGTTGAACCGTAGTTAGGCTGTGGGGCAAAGTAGTATTCTGGACTGTAACCCCAGCCGTAATCGCTGGGATTTTTGTTGACGGGCATTAGTTCGATCGCATTTATCCCCAACTCAGACAAATAATCCAATTTTTCGATAACATCTTGGTATTTTTCTCGTTTGTTTGGGTCATCTTCATCGCCCGAAAAATCCGCAATAAATAGCTCATAAATAACTAAGTTACTATTCGGAGGGAGCGGTTTATCATCGTGCTGCCAAACATAAGTATCAACAATCTTTTCACCTTCTTTAATTCGCACTATTCCATTTCCTGTAGCTGGATCGATCGCAGTTACGTAGGGGTCATTGACTTCTACCCATTGTTCCTCTCCACCACCAGGAAGTTGGACTCGAAATTTATATTGATAAACGCCATCATCTAATTCAATTTGTGTCCGAAAATAATCGTTATCGTCTTTTTCCATCGCAATTTCTTCCCAATTGGAAAAAGATCCCTTCAGCTTGGCCTCTTTGTTATTGGGGGCTAATAATTTAAATTCAATTAAAGCGGGCATAATACTCCTATCTTAGCAGAAATTTATACTAAATTATGCTAAGCTTTTAAAACCGCTAATAGCATCTTTCTCTAAGGTGGTTTTTACTTAATCTTTGCCTCTATCTAAAGCAAGATATTTTTTTAAAATAATTGTGTATTTTACAATACAAACAGCCTATTCTACTTCCACTCGCC
>NZ_JACJUP010000698.1:0-3746 GCF_014748295.1 Planktothrix sp. FACHB-1355
AGAAGGAAATTCCGCCGAAGTCTTCCATGACTAAGGCATAGCCATTGCGATATACTTCTAGGGCTAAGGGTTTGATAATGCTAGGGAAGTCGAGATTTTTGGCAATAGTATATTGGTTGCGAAATTGGACGAGTTCGTTAAAATTTGGGAATTCGTTTCGCAGTAGTTTGATGGTGACGGGTTGTCGATCGCCGATCCGGATGCCTCGATAGACAAGGGTGCGCGTTCCTGCGTATAATTGCTCTGTAATTTGATAGCCTGGTAAGTTAGCAGTCTCATTCATAATTTGTTAAGGTAGTATAAAGTTTTTCGTATTGTTGCCCATTCGTCACAGGTTAAGAAAGTGGAGAGAATGCCTAAACAAGCATCCCATACATAATGGGAACTGTTTCAACTCTATTAAATACGACGCCAAAACTCCAGTGATTCAATCTAAAATCTAAAATTCGGTGATGACAACAGATATTTTGCAGCTTGTCACTGCACGCGCTCTGTTTGACCAGTATAAATTAAGTGAGAAACAATCGGCGGTGTATCGCCAATATGAAAAGTACGAACACGCGCTTCTTCTGCACGATCGGCAACAGTAAAACGCTCGTGCTGACGCAAATGTTCTGCCCAAGATTCTACAACATAAGTTTCTACATAGCGACTCGGATCGGCGGTATCTTCCCACAAACCCCAGCGTACTGCACCATCGCGCCGACGCAAGCGACTCAAAGCGTGCATCGCCTCTGCAAATTCCTGCGATCGCGCTGTGTCGATGCGATATTCTATTGTTATCAGCACCGGCCCTTGTTCTGGATTCAATTCGATCGCGACTACAGGTTCCGGCCAGTGCAAAGATGGAGTTAAATCCAATTTCTCGCTGGTTGCTAAGCGATAGGGGACAGCAGCGACCAACCCGATAACCAAACCGATCGCCGCACCTGAAAGTGCGGTAGAATTTCCCCAACGCTCGGCAGCTAAGCCCCAAAATGCGCTGCCAGTCGCTATTCCACCTTGAAATACTAACTGATAAAGACTGAGCGATCGCGCTTGCACCCATGTGGGCACGGCTAACTGCGTGGCTGCATTTAAACTGGACATAATGCCAATCCACGCCAGTCCGCCTGCAACTAGCGCCAAGTACAGCAAACCGAGATTGCGTAAATATGCCAGCGCCAGTGTAGCTAAAGCAAATAGTACCGTTCCTGCTACAATTAGCACATCGGTAGAAACTCTTCTCCGTACTTTGGGCAGTACAAAAGCTCCCGTGACTGCTCCCAAACCGATGCACCCCAGCAGTACGCCGTATCCAAACGAACCGAGTCCCAGTTCCTGTTTTGCTACCAGGGGTAGTAGCGCCCACAAAGCACTACCGCAAATAATGAATACTCCCGTTCGCAGCAACACAGCACGCAAAACAGGTGCATATTTTAAATATCGCAGTCCGGCTCGAATTGCGCCGATCGTGCGTTCTGCGGGTAAGGCGCTTTTGGTTTGCGATCGCTTCCAACTATAGATTACCGCCATCACGCCCAGAAACGATGCCGCATTCAGCAGAAACACTACGCCTGCACCAGCTGCTGCCACCACAATACCACCCAATGCAGGCCCGACAGCGCGTGCCACATTGAAACCGACGCCGTTAAGGGTGATGGCGGTTGGCAATTGCGGGCGAGATACCAGTTCCGGTACAATTGCTTGCCAAGCTGGGGCATTCATCGCCGCACCCAACCCCAAGGCAAAAGTGAGTGCTAGCAGTAACCAAGGCGTCATGGCATGGAATAATGTCAGCACCCCAAGTAATAAAGCGGCAACCAACATCCAAGCTTGCCAAAATAGTAGCAAACGACGGCGATCGACAATATCCGCTACCGCACCCGCCGGCAGTCCGACGATAAACACTGGCAAACTGGTTGCAGTTTGCATCAGCGCCACCATCAACGGCGACGGTGAGAGGGATGTCATCAACCAGACCCCGCCGACATTCTGCATCCAAGTCCCGATATTCGATGCTACTGACGCGACCCACAGCGATCGAAATAAAGGTTGGCGAAGCGGATGTGAGGATGTGTTTGTCACCATTGGCGATGAAATTTTATTTGTAGTTATTCAATATTTTTGGATGAAAATTCTGCTTGTAGAAGATGACGATCGCATTGCGGAGGCACTCAAAGAAGCGCTCACCGACCAAAATTATACAGTGGATATTGCCGCTGATGGTGAGTCAGGTTGGAATTTTGCAGAAATTGGCGTTTACGATCTGATTTTACTGGATGTTATGCTGCCTAAGTTAGATGGTATCCGCCTTTGTCGGAGGTTGCGATCGCACGGTTTGAAAACGCCAGTTCTGATGCTAACTGCGAAAGATACCAGTACCGATAAAGTGATGGGATTAGATGCAGGTGCGGATGATTACGTCGTCAAACCTTTCGATTTACCGGAATTATCAGCAAGAATCCGCGCTTTACTGCGCCGAGGTAATTCCAGCTTACCGCCAATTTTAGAATGGGAATATCTGCGCCTCGATCCTAGTAGCTGTCAGGTGACTTATCGGGGACAAGAGTTGCGTTTGACTCCCAAAGAATATGGTTTATTAGAATTATTTTTGCGTAATAGCGGTCGAGTTCTCAGTCGCAGTACGATCGTAGATCATCTTTGGTCTTTTGATGATGACCCTCCCTCGGATGAAACTGTTAAAGTTCATCTCAAAGATTTACGCAAGAAGTTGAAAGCCGCTGGCGCTTATCATGACTTCATTGAAACAGTTTATGGGTTAGGATATAGGCTAAAACAAATTAGTCATTAGTATTTGTTTTTTTGACAAAAAACAACACCTTCGCCATGAACAATATCCAATTTAAAGCTTTGCGATCGCGTCTGTTACTATCATACCTGACGGTGATGCTAGCAATTCTCGGTACTTCTACTGTAACCGTATACGAATTTTTTTCGCGCATTCTTTATCAACAATTAGACGAACGCTTAGAGACTTTAGCTCAAGCAGCTGCCCACAGCTTGACCCAAATCAAACATGAATATCGCCAACAAAAGCAGAGTAATCCTGCTAATTTAACTTCTCATCCGCAAGTTTTTCGACGGTTAGATGGAGACGGAGATTTAGATATTCCCTGGCAAAATATGCGGGAACCGGATCAAGGTGTAGAATGGTTTGATGAAAATGGTCAGTTATTGGGAAATGCTGGCAAAACTTTTGACAATTTATCCCCCCGTGCTGGATTTGAAACATTACAGCAAGGCAAAATTCGCACAATTACAATTGGCGCGTTCAGCTACCACCAAATAGAAAAAAAATTAGAAGGTTACATTCGCACCAGCGAATCGACAGAAGAAGTGGAAACCGTTCTGATTCGCCTGCGCTGGGGTTTGGGTTTGGGGAGTGTGGTCGCGCTTAGTGTAACGGGGATTGGTGGTTTGTGGCTGACTAAACAAGCACTCAAACCAATTGAAGCAAGTTTTCAACAATTAAAACAATTTACAGCCGATGCTTCGCACGAGTTACGAAGTCCGCTGACGGCGATTAAAACTTCGGTGGATGTAATGCAAAATCATCCGGAACGAATTCATCCAGCGGATGTGAAAAAATTAAGTGCGATCGCATCTGCTACCCAACAAATGAGTCGGTTAGTAGAAGACTTGTTGCTATTGGCGCGGATGGATGCAGTAGCAGTAGCGGTTCAGCATGAATGGATAGCTATTCCTTTAGATGAAATGTTAGAAGATTTGCTAGAAATGTTAGA
>NZ_JACJUP010000699.1:0-3742 GCF_014748295.1 Planktothrix sp. FACHB-1355
ACTTTAGAAATAGAAGCCATCTTAAAAATTCTAACTAGCGGCAGCAATGAATAAAAAATCATCTTTTCGGTAGAACTCACTCAATCTGAGCAGTTGATAATTTGGGTTTTTAGAGACGAAAAAAACAAACGGCAATTCGGATCAAATCCTGTAAAGGTTCATTACTATGTCGCCAGCTAACATTCTCTCAAACCATAAGCTACTTCCTAGAACAGCCCATTTAGTAACTCCAACTGACTATCTCACAGAATTCGAGCAAGTTCTAAACTCCCTCGTCCAAGTTTGGCATAATTATCAGCCGGACGATTCGCTAGCAGATAAAAGAAAACAAGACCTAGAGTGGCTGAAATCAAAGCTGCGCTATTATCGGCTCAACATTCACAACTCATCCAATAGTCAGAAGTTTTGGCAAGGCTTCATGGCAGGCAAAAATAGTCGAAGAATTTTATCAGATCGAACTTCCAAATCCCTCGGAAAAATTTTATTCGGAGCTTTAAAATCTCAACAAATCTACGACTTAGGCTCGGAAGTCGGATGGTGCTATGCTCGATTGAAAGACTACTTACAGCGAATTAAAAAACAGCGAAAGTTAGAAGAAGCGCAAAAGCATCACGATTATCAAAAAATTTCTAGCTTAATCCACCGAACAGATGATACGGACTCACTATTAAGTGTCGGCTGGGTGGGAGAAAGGAAATCCAGCAAATGAAAAATAAGCCTAGCAAAATTTTGGCAGTTGATGATGTAGCCGATAACTTATTTATGATCCAAACCATCCTTTCAGAAGAAGGCTACCACGTCAGTACGAGTGACAACGGACTAGATGCGATCGCAAGTATCGAAGCATCGCCACCAGATTTAATCCTTCTGGATGTGATGATGCCTCATGTTGACGGTTACGAAGTGACTTTCAGAATTCGCTCTAATACTCAACTGCCTTTTATTCCAATTCTGCTTGTTACGGCTGACGATTCAACGAATATAGCAGATGGGCTGGATTTGGGTGCTGATGATTTCGTCTGCAAACCAATTGAAGTGCAAGAATTATTGGCTCGCGTCCGCAGTCTTCTCAGGTTGAAACATAGCATCGATGCGATGCAGGAAATGACAAGGGCGAAAGAGGATTTTGTTTCGCGTCTTACCCACGATCTGCGAACGCCATTAGTAGCAGCCGATCGAATGTTGTCTCTACTCTACCGAGGGAAATTTGGGGAACTGCCAAGTCAGGCGGTAGAAGCAATAACGACAGTCAGCGATAGCAATGAAAATTTACTCGCATTAGTCAATACTCTATTGGAGGTACATCGATTTGAAGCTGGATGTAAGAGATTAGCGATCGCACCTTTCAACCTTAACAAGATGATTCGAGACGTGGTAAAAGAACTAGAACATCTGGCTGTTGAAAAAAATCTGTCTTTAATTTATGAAGATACAACTCCAATCAAAATTAAGGGAGACTGTATCGAACTCCGCCGAGTGATAACCAACTTAGTCGGAAATGCGATTAAGTTCACCGATATCGGTCAGGTAAAAATTGCTGTTCGTCAAGATACTGAATCCGTAAGCATTAGCGTAGAAGATACTGGGCCAGGTATTAGACCTTCAGAGCAAACTATGCTGTTTGAAAGATTTCGTACTGGAAATCATGCTGGGGCTGGCTGTGGTTTAGGATTGCATCTATCCCGTCGGATTGTGGAAGCTCACAAGGGTAGTATTCAGGTTAAATCAACAGTAAGTAAAGGTAGCGTGTTTACGGTTCACCTTCCTAATTCAATCTAACCACTTGTTTCGAGAGTATTCTCATCCTTTTTTAGGAGACAACTATGGACAACAAGATTAGTGTCGCTTTAATTGAAGACCATCATTTAACTAGATCTGGAATCAAAGCAGCTTTAAAGGATTGTGAAGATATCGAATTTGTTGGGGAAGCTGCTAACGGCTTACAAGGTATAACCCTGCTAGAAAAAACGCCGCCAGATGTAGCAATAGTCGATATAGGCTTACCGGGATTAGTCGATGGAATCGAATTAACCAAGAGGTTTAAAGAGTTTATCAAAGCTAAAACTTCAAACCTTGACAAACAGCCAAAAGTTCTGATTTTAACGATGCAGGATAATGAGGATTCCGTGCTGGCAGCTTTTGCAGCGGGAGCAGATTCTTACTGCATGAAAAATGTTATGTTTGAGAAACTGGTGGATGCAATTGTCGAAACTCACTCAGGCGCAAATTGGATCGATTCATCTATTGCCAGAATTGTTTTGACAAGAATAGATAATCCTTTTGAAGAAGCTGCCATTCCCGCTGGTGTTCCAACTATCTCAATTCATGCTTTAAATCCAGAAGACAAAGAGTTACTTACGGTTAATCCTTTGACTCAACGAGAGAGGGATGTAATCCAGTTAATTGTGGAAGGGTACAGTAACGAAGAAATTTGCGGGGAACTTCATATTTCACTGGGTACTGTGAAAACTCACGTCCGTAATATTTTAACCAAGTTATCTTGTGACGATCGCACTTCTGCTGCTGTTCGCGCCCTTCGTGCTGGTTTGGTTAACTAGAGTTGCGGTAATAACCCACGCTATGCGAATGCGCTTTGGCGCTAACGCGCACGCATAGCGATCGCAATTTTCCAACATGGGTTGCAATATGGTACGCTCAAGAGCCGGACATCGATCTATGTTAAGGTGTGAGGAAGTGATTCCAGAATTTGATGAAAACGGCAATCTGCCACCTGGAGTGCATTTTTGCGAATGGGAAGAGTTTGTAGAACGATTCGGAACCAACGATCTGAGGTTGCGCTTAATGCGTGGGCTGCGAATGGCAATGGAACAACTCAAAGCAGCTGGTTGTCGCACAATTTATATCAATGGTAGCTTTGTTACTTGGCGATCGCACTTTAGTGTAAGCATGGCTAATAAAAACTGTTTATTAGCATTGTTGCGGGTATGAATTTAACTACAACCGAATCAATACGAACTTTGCGACAGTCCGATTAGAGAGGAAATTGTACTATGGAAATAGAGAAATATAAAGAATTAATTAAATCAATTATCGAAAAACATAGTCAGTGCGATAGCGACGATTGCGAAGTGGAAACTCAAATTGCTTTCGATGTCGATCGCGATCGCTATCTGATGTTTCATGTCGGGTGGCGTGGAGAAAGACGAGTGTTTGGATGTGTTATTCACATTGAGATTAGAGAGGGAAAAATTTGGATTCAACGAGATGGAACTGAGGTGGGGATAGCGAATGAGTTAATTGAAGCTGGAGTGCCTAAGTCTGATATCGTGCTAGGATACAGGTCGCCTTATATGCGGAAGTTTACAGAATTGGCGGTGGGGTAGTAATGAAATTAGAGAGGCGATCGCGTTTCTTCTGGTAATTGCAGCTTTCTTGGGTATCATATAGTCTTGTCTTCTCTTTATCTGGGGCATAATGGCCAAATTACCAGAGCAAACTTTAACTACTATCTTTTACTTGCAGCGACGGTTGGTAGAACTGATTGATGAAGCCAAAGCTACAGAGTTCGGCATATTTGAACGGTTTGGGGAGAATGAGGCAACCCTACCAGAATTAGATCAGATGCAGAGTAGTGTCGAGAGACTAAGAATGCCTTATTCGCGTTTGCATACCTTGGCGCTGGGAATAGCTGAATACCAGCCGCTCGCTCCTGATGCTATGCTGAACTTATTGGCTCAAACCATTCAGCAAACTGAGGCATTAATCGGTGCTGTAGAGGCAA
>NZ_JACJUP010000007.1:0-31685 GCF_014748295.1 Planktothrix sp. FACHB-1355
CCATTCAAAAAGACCCCAGAAAAGTAGCACAACGGTACTGTGAAGCCTACGAAAAATTTCAAAAAAACCGACAACTTCAAATCGAAGAAAATCCCGAACAAAACGACATTTCAGAAACCGAAACAGCCTCACAACAAGACCCCATAATGTACCGTCTAATTAAAGCCGACCTAGAAGGTCACTGTCAACTACTATCATCCCAAAAAGTAGTTGACGAACTAGAACGATTCATGCAAAACCAATGGCGAGACTTATCTTTAGGAAAAACTCTAAAATTCAACCGAGCCATGATAATACCAAGTAAAGATTTAATCAATGGCGAAATATGTGATATGAGATTTCCAGAAGGCGAAGAAATCTTAAACTTTCGCTCACCATACCTCAACTCCAACGGGATGTGCATTTCAAAAAATAAATACGTTCCCGACGCACTAGACCCCAATGGTAAACCCCTCCTTGGCGTTGTAGTAGTCAATGACGAAACGAGAGAACGTATCGCTCAAAGAATTGCAGCATTGCAAGACAAAGGTATCCAAACCGATGAAATTGTGCCAGCAGAAACAGAATCAGAACGGCAAGGAAGAGACTTTGATGGTGATACAATAGGCACAGAAACAGCAACTAAATATCCAAAGTTCACTCAAGAAGTTAAAAGACGAAACCTGCCAGAAAACGCCTACTCACCCATCAAAAAAGAAGAAAAAGCATCATTTCCCCCAGATAAACCCTTTGAAGAAATTGCTATCTTCATGTCAGATGGAATTTCTGTAGGCGTAATTAACAACCATGCCACAGCCATAGAAGCTTTAGAATCAGAAATAGACCTCCTACAAGAATACGGAAATCTCTCCCAAAAAGTCGAGTATGTAAAAACAGTAGGTGAACACTACAACCAACTGATTTCTCAAGAGAATAATCAGCGTAATCCTATTCCTATTAAATCTCAATACCGAGACTATATTGTTCAATTTGCCCAGATAGCTAATCAAACAGAATTAACCCCAGAACTGATTAACCAAGCACTGCTCCTGAATCGCCAAATGTACCACGATATGATTGGCGAAGCAGGATATCAAAATCAGATAGCAGTCGATATTTTCAAAAGTAATCGCGCTCCCGATTTAGATGTAGTTAAGGAAAATTTCCGACTTCTGCATCGGACTGTCGAATACATTAAATCCAAAAAACAACATGATGTTTTTCGAGAATCAGGGATTTCTACTAACGGCTTAAGTCCCAGAGAACTAATGATACAGCTTGTGAATGAAATCTATGAAGCCAATCCCTTAGAATCACGTCCCACAGTCCAGTTTCGCGACTTATTTCTCCCGACTTATACGGAAGAACAACTCAAACAAGCTGAGGCTACTAAAGTCAAGTTCGACGAACTATTTAACGCCGCCTCAATTCAAAACCAACGCTTAAAAACCGAAAAAGGCCCAGTTTTGAAAGTACTAACTCAAAAAGGCATGGAAATTGAAGTTAGTAACCTAACTCAATACAAGCACCCAGCCTTGTTTGGGGAGAATGGGGATTTGAGAAAAATAGGTGAACGACTGGAGCATTTGAATATTAAGTTAGTCGAAAATAAAAAAGGCTTTCATCAAAAAACGCACCGTTGGAAAGTTTTAGCAGAAGTGGAAGGCCAAACTAATGAAGATGGTAGTTCAAAGTTTCTGCCCTTGGGAACTCTATCAGAACATTCACGCCAAATGCTTAAAGAAACTTTGAACGAAGCAGCTCTAAAAAAAATTCATTCTGGCGATGGATTGATTACTAAAAATGTATCTATTGAAGTAGCATCACCTTTATCACAAAGACAGGTAAAGCTGATGTTCAGAAAAGCTTATGATTTCCTGAGCGAATTTAATAATAGTATTCCATCAGACCAAAAACAAGCAATGGCATCTGCCTGCTGGCATTTAGGGACAAGCAGAGGTTTTGAAGAAAAGTCTACAGAACAATCAGAAACTACCTCTCGTCAAGAATATAAAATATCCAACTTTTCCTTTGCTGCTTTCCCTGAACAAGTTATTGAAAAGCTAGCCGAACTTCAATTCACAAAACTCACCGTCACTGGGATTAATGCTGCCGAATCAAACCAACATTTGGGCAGACAGTGGAACACAGATGAAAAATTACCAATACAAATCCAAGTACGTCAGAATTTACCAACAGAACATCCCCGCTACAATCGGAGTTTAGTATTTATTGAAGACCAAGAATTTGCTCCGATAGAGTCTCGTAGCGCTCATTTACCCATTGGAACAAAAGCGCTTGCCACTATTAACCCTGACCCAGGTCATACGATTCAAGTTCAACTAAACCACCCTAGAATTAGCACACCCATACAAATCGGGAAAATTCAACAGCATAGCTTTGCTCTTAGAGCCTGGAGGGGTGAACAAGCATCATTGACAATTGCTTTTGTTAAACCCGAACCAATCCCAGTAATTAAAGTAGGTAATCAAGTTTTGGGAGAATTGGATAAAGCGAGCATCCATATCCTAGAAAAAGCCGGTCGCTTGGTGGATGGAAAAACTATGGATGTCACCCTTAATAGTCGGGGAAAAGGCTTTGGTTCGCACGTTATTGCCACTACTACTCTGGGTAATTCTTTTCGGATTAACAAACTTTCCAAATCTTTTTGGTCAAGCGCCTTCAATAACCAAAAAGCCACTATAACTGTGGGATTCAAAGAACGGTCGTCTGAACCTGCTATTCTAGTAGACGGTAAAGTTTTGGGCGTGCTTACCCAAAAAGAAAGCAAAGAGGCTCTCTCAAAAGCAGGATTATTAGTTGAAGGAATTTCTTTCCAGAATGCTGTATTGACCAGTAATTCTACCACGGCAACCATCACGGTTGACCCAGAGAGTGTGGAATACCCAGAAACTTGGACAAAGCTGATTCAAACAGAAAAAAAATCAGCAAATGTTTCTCCAGTTGTGGAAGCATCCCGCGTATTTCGCACAAAACTAACTCAATTACCGACGTTACTGTTTACTAAAGAAGACCATGAGTGGAAGACACCCAATGGGGAAGTAGAAGAACAGCCTGCTTTAGGACTATCAGTAGACAAACGATTGAGTGATATCACTTCACGTTGGCTTTCTGCACAGGGGGTAGAATGGCAACAAGCGCCTGACGAGGCTCTAGTTTGGTCTGAAACTCAACGGAGTTATGATGTCCTATTCATTAAACCAGATTCAGTAAAACCAGAGGTCTACCAACAACTAATTGAGCGATGTGGCGAAGTACTTCAGGCTTCAGGAGAACCAAATACCTACTTGGAACGCCTTGAATCGATGCCAAAATTACCAGAAACTCTCTTGTATACTTCTAGTTCGACAGCAGAGTTGGAATCACCACATACACAAGTAGATAACCAAATGCAGTTAGTTGACTCTGCTTACGCACAACAAGAAGAACAATATACTGTGTCTTCCCACCCCCCGGTGACACCAGACAACCAGCAAGCAATGCCACAAGTCTCCTTTAGCAATAGTTATGATACTGCTAGCGTGGTTCCTATACCGCCCTCTGTGGCTCTACAACTGGAGTTTAACAAAGCTCAGGCGTTACAAGCACAGCGGACAGAGGCGATCGCGCCTACTGTCCACAGCTTCCTTTACCTCGAAGGTAAACCCACTCCCACTGGCGCTCAAGCTATTGGCAAATCTAACACGGCTGTCTGGGATAAAGCTAAATCTGAACTGACACTTTATGACAATAGTTCCACTGACGCAAAGATTCCCAAAATGCGGGTGCGGTATGAGGGCGGTAGCTATACGCCATTGCCGATCGCGTCGAGCCTGGAGGAACTACAAAAACACGGTCTTAAGTCAGAAGAAGTCGAACACTTTATTTCTAAAGTTAAGCCTTTAGTCGATGCCAGACTTAATCAATTGAACTTGGGTAAAATCTCTGCTAAAAATCAAGAAATTGACAGATAAAATCAAGAAAATAACCTAAGCTTGTTGCTTAGGCTAATATTGTTTGGTGATGCTTTAAACTTGAATAACTCTAACTTTTCCAGGCATTCTTTGGATATTTTTGAGAGTTCCAGGAGAGTTATCCTTGAGAATCGCCAAACCATAATCTGCTAGCGAACACATTATCCAATCGCGCTCTGTATAAGAACCATTAACCCTCACACTAGCAAATCCAACGTTGTTTCTAGGTGAAGTGCCTGTATAGTAAACAGTAACTCGGCTATACCCAGATTGTTTGAGAAAAGTTTGCACCAGACAATCTGCACCAAAGCAATCGCCAATTAAAATTTTAGCACCGAGTTCCATAATTTTCTCAATGCGGCTAATAGCTTCTGCGGGTAGTTGTGCCACAGTACGAGAACCACTAATAACTACTTTCAAGCGTTGGCTAGGTAAAGTACCATTATCGATGGTTTTTCCCTTCAAGATAGCCATATTAGGTACTGGAGGAAAATTAGGATTAGTAACTAACCACTCTTGACTTTTCAGCAAGTATTTTTGGTTATCCCATTCGGCGGCATTATTACCAATAGTTTGCCAGAGTAATGGTTCATCTCGAAGGAACATCAACAATCGCCCTAACCAATTGTTTCCCTGCTGACCATTTGGAATAGCTTTTCCTTGGCCACCCGGAGCAATATTAGCTGGTACGCCCCAAACAGTATCGTGCCAGTTGTTTAATTCCAGCAACTCTTCCCCTCTTGTATTCATTAATTCTTTATGCCAATTACTACCATAAGAAAACTTCTGGATTAACCCAATAAGCATAATGGCGAACTTAACTTCTTCCCAATCAGAACGTAAGGCGAGAGTACGAGCATATTTTTTAGCTACTGATGGTGTAAGTGTGGCAATTTTACGCTTTTGTTGAACATCCAAAGTTTTGGAGGCGGCGTAGAAGTTTTCTACTGTTGGGTATTGAATCCCATCAACAAGGATAGGCTTTTCTAAGCTCTCCATATTGCTGAACCAGTTTTTTATCCACGCAGTCATAGTTTTTCTCACTCAATTGAACTGTTCTTCTTGAAGGGGCGACAGCCCAATAAAAAAATAATCCCGGCAGGCTCGAAGCCATGCCAGGATAGAGTTGTGAAAACTAACAAACTATTCGTACTTGATATCCAGAATTTTCTAAACAGCTTTTCACACCTTGCCAAGTCAAACCTTCTTCAGGTAACAATGGAATCGTCAAACTACCCGTAAATCCATAATCGCCCTCTTGTTTGACTACACAAAACTCGGCTTGCCTGAGAGTCTTAATAGCACGCTGCGAAAGCATTCCAACTACGTTAGCCGCATTGTGGGAAACCGTGATAGTAAGCATGGGATTTTCCCCAATTCATCACGGTTAAAAGCTCGTCAGAGCCAAAGTGTTGATTCTATTCAGAGTTGGTTACTTGATTAAAACTTATTCTTAAATAAATATAGCTTGATTTTGTTGCTATTAGATGAGCAGTAATAGTAACGAATACAAGCTGCATACTAATTTTTAGTCAGCGAAAGAATATGGGGAAACACTGCTTTGGATAGAGTGAGTGTAAATGCTGCCCCCATTTCCACCAGGATGGAGGGAGGAACAGCCCCAGTGAGCGCCCGTTTAGGAGCATTGCGAAAGCTGGCATTGCCCCCGCAACAGGGAGGTGGTGGCTACCCAGTAGGATTAGTGATTGCTCCGATTATGCCTATAGAAGATTGGGAAGAACATTATACTCAACTGTTTGACCAGATCGGTGTTGCACTTGATTTCGATTGCGATCTGACATTCGAGTTAATCTCTCACCGCTTTACTCCAGGCTCGAAGGAGGTGTTGCAAACTTGGTATCCTCATAGCAAGCTAGACTTGGATGAAGCGGGACGAGTAATCAAGCGGAACAAATTTGCTGGGTTCAAGTATGTCTATGATAAAGACACCATGAATACTCTACGCCGCTTTTTTGAGCAAGCGATCGCTCGCCGCTTCCCGCAGGCACAAATTCTCTATTGGACGTAATTAAAGCGTTGAGCTTGAGACTCAAAATTTCGGCGGCTAATTTAGACAGTGAGCAATGAAAAAAGTCTGGTTGCTGT
The DNA here is from genome assembly GCF_014748295.1 of Planktothrix sp. FACHB-1355. Classification (NCBI taxonomy): domain Bacteria; kingdom Bacillati; phylum Cyanobacteriota; class Cyanophyceae; order Oscillatoriales; family Microcoleaceae; genus Planktothrix; species Planktothrix sp. FACHB-1355. Next base: position 6,060 of record NZ_JACJUP010000007.1, read on the forward strand.
TTTGGATACTCGTAAGTTCGCTCGGTTTAGTAGTCGTACTATTGTCTAATGCCCGTACCCGACCGACGAAAACCTCTACTCATACGGTTGAATCACCACAAAGCGCAGAAATTGTATATAAATTTTACACCTTGCCACAAAGCGTAGTGCATACACTGTTGATTCCAAAAACCAGCCGTTTTTCTGTCAGACCTGTGGTTTCTCCAACACTTGAACCCGTAGAAAACGTGGCAGCAACACATCAAACATTTGCAGCCATCAACGGTGGCTTTTTCGACCCAGTGAACCAAAAAACTACTTCCATTGTAATTCGACAAGGGGAGTTAATTGCAGACCCAAAACTCAATGAACGCTTCATTAATAATCCTAAAAACGCCCCTTACTTGGACAAAATGCTCAATCGGAGTGAATTAAGACGCTACATTTGTGGAGGAACCATTCGTTATGATATTAACTTTCGCAATGAACCAATTCCCGATAGTTGCCGTTTAGTAGATGCCTTGGGTGGTGGGCCACGCTTATTACCAGAATTAGGTTTAGTTCCAGAGGGGTTCGCGGATGTGGCAAATGGAAAAATCATCCGGGATGCGTTAGGAAGTAACCGCCCGAATGCTAGAACGGCAATTGGTATTACTCTTGATGGTAGTCTTTTGTGGGTAATGGTGGCGCAAAAACCAGAAAAGCCTACGAGTTCTGGGATGTCCTTATCAGAACTAGCTAAATTTATGAAGTCGTTGGGAGTGGAGAAAGCGATGAATTTGGATGGAGGAAGTTCTTCGTCTTTCTATTACAAAGGGCAAACTTTCTATGGCAAAGTGGATAGCAAAGGAAATTGGGTAAGGCGACCTGTCAAATCAGTTTTACTGGTTTTTTAGGAATTTGTGCGCCATTGGCGCATATAAATAATCACTATACTCTACAGTGCCGATAACGGCAAAACACAGTGGCAGCAGATAACCTTGAATTCAGCACCAGTGGCTTTCGACCGTCGCTACCGTGACATTAGACCGCGCAATACTTGAAAGTAGGGTGACAAGAAGCTCCTTCATCCCAAACTTGGTAAGTAACTAGCATTATCGATGGTGTTACGATGCTTGTCCGCCGAGATAATCAAAACCAGCAAGTACAATTATGTGGCATTGCTATTCCTGAAGTTGCACCATACTGTGATTAACCTGAGCGTTGATGTTCGGGATCGCTAAGAACACAAGTAAGTTCAGGATGTTTTTAACCAGATTAAGCAAGAGAAAGGTGTTTTAGGCACTTCACTACGTTGACGTTGAGAACTAGACAATGGCTTGTGTGGTTAGATCAGAATAGATAGTGCAAACCTCTATTTCGAGAAGAACCTGTGAGTGCTATAGCTGCCATACCAATTCTGCCCTATAGCTGTATAGTGGGACAGGAGCAGATTAAGCTAGCGTTGGAGATAGCCTACGTCGCTCCCCAGCGTTTGGGTGGTGTCTTAATTAGTGGACAGCGAGGAACAGGCAAGTCTACAGCAGTACGGGCGTTTGCTCAGATGGTTTATGGTCAGTTGCCTGTAACCCTACCTATCAATGCCACTGAAGACCGGGTAGTGGGTGGCTGGAAGATAGATGCTTTGATGCGGAGCGAATCAAAATGGCAGCCTGGTTTGCTGGAGGAAGCCAACGATCGCCTGCTCTATGTCGATGAGGTGAATCTGCTGGACGACCACATCGTTAACATCATCCTGGACGTGACCTCGACAGGCGTACTGGTGGTTCAGCGCGACGGTCAGAATAAGCAGCCCCAGAAAGTTGCCTTTACTTTGGTTGGAACCATGAACCCGGAGGAAGGAGGGTTGCGCCCTCAGTTACTAGATCGCTTTGGGTTGATGGTGAGTGTGGCTGCTGAAACTGATGTGGCGAAGCGATTGGCAATTCTTCAGAACGTGCTGGCGTTTGACCAGGCGGTTTCTGCCTTGGGGCAGGTGGGTACATCTGACTGGCTCGCTCGCGCGAGGCAGCAAGACCAAGAAAAATTCGAGAGATTAAAGCAGGCAAAGGAAAAACTTAACTTGGTTGAGGTTTCCCCAGAGATATTGGGACTATGCATCAAGTTATCTGGCGAATTTCAGGCAGAGGGGAACCGAGGGGATTATGTCTTGGCGATGGCAGCGAAGGCACGTGCTGCGCTAGAAGGGGTATCCCAGGTAACTCGTAGTCATCTAAAGGCTGTTGCACCTCTGGCACTTCAGCATCGTCGTCCTCAAATGGCGCAAAGTAGCCAGGAAGTTTGGAACGATCGGGATAGGGAAACTCTAGACCAGTTGTTAGGCAGTGAGTAAGGCAACCGCAGACTTAAGCAATCCCTTGATACGAGGGTTGGCTTGTGCAGCCCTCAATCCTGGGCTGCGGAGTATCCTGGTATTTGATGCGACTATCGCCACCCTACAGTTTGCCGCCCAGAATCTAACCTGGATGCTGAAACAGGTAACGGGTTGCCAGGTTGTGCCAGTCCAGTTAGGGGTGGTTGAGACGGAAGAAGACCTTTGGGGTGGACTGGCATTGCAACAGGGGGATGCCAAAGGTTCCTTTGAGTGGCAACAGGGACTGCTAGCAGGTGGACGAGAGCAGAAACTGAGATTGGTTATTATTCCAGACCTGACCCGGTTGAGTCTGCCAGCAGCGAGAGCTTGTGTTGCACTGATGGGAAGTGAGGTTGCTTATCTAGAGCGGCATGGGCACCGGGACAGCTGGCAGCCAAATCTGTGCTGGTTAGCTGGCTGTTCGCGATCGGAAATTGGATTAGTGTCGCCTCATTTGCTGGATCGGTTTGCTCTTCGGTTGGCTGGTCAAGACCTGGCAACAAGCGATCGCGTAGAGGCGATTCAGAAATGGCTGGAAGAATCGAATAACCAGGACAAGGAGGAAGATACGCTGCTACCAGAGTGGGTGGGTACGTTACAGCAGGCAGGGTTGTTCCATCCTGAAGTTACGTTAGAAGCCCAAAAAAGAATCCTGGATTATATTTCTCCAACAGATGGCTACAGTGTCCGGCGAGAATTGGGACTCCTGCGGCTGGCTCAAGCAAATGCTCAACTTGCCGAAGCAGACCAAGTGACAGCACAACAGGTAGATCGGGCAGCACAGATGATTGGTCTGACACTAATAAACCCACATCTGGATGTAGGCTCCAGAAAACCTGAACAACCGATCCAACCAGAATTAACCCCCGATCCAGACTCCTCTATTAGGAAAACTGGAACTGAAGACCAGGTTTTAATGAAAGAACGGACACCTGCTCTGGTTCAGGAACCTGTCTATGCTTCCGATAGCACCGAAACTTTGCCATCGCAGCCGATTCAAATGGATGGTGCGATCGCCAATCCCTATCCTGAAGACACCACAACTGTTCAGCGAGAGGCTGCTTCACTGCGATTGCCAATGCGACGGTTCAAAAATGCCGTGTTAGGGCGGGGAGCCATTGTTGGAGTTGAGCCAGCAACCACACCACAAGATTTGGCGATCGTCAGTACCCTTTTGGAAGCAGCAAAATATCAACAAATTCGGGGATCGGCATTGCTGGAGCGGCAGGGTTTTCCAAAGGGGCTGGTTGAATCTGAGGGTAAAGTCAGCTTGAATAGGGAGCCATTCTCTTGCAAGGACGTTTCACGATCGCTCATTATTCAACCAACTGATTTGCGGCGATATCGTCGGGCAGTGGTACCAGAGCAAATGTTGATGCTGGTCATGGATTATACCTGTCTGCGAGAGTGCCAGTGGCAGGCTGCACTGTTGCCCTATTTACAATGGGCGTATGTCGAACGTGCCAGTCTTTGCCTAATTCAGGTAGGTGCGGCAAGTGCAGCTCAGGAACTTCAGGCGGAGAAGATTGTCGCGCAGAATGTGCTGGTGCCCAGGATTAGCAATGGGCTGGAGGTCGGTGGAGGGCAGGCAACACCACTGGCGCATGGACTAGATTTGGCATTGCAGACGTTACGCCATGCTCTGCAACATGGACGGAGTGCGGTACGCCAAGCCGTATTGGTTGTGGTTAGCGACGGGCGGGGGAATGTTCCACTCAAGGCAAGTCAGATGAATCAGAAGCCTGAGAAGCTCGTCAATCGTCAGGGAATTGAGGATGCGTTGCAGGTGGCACAGCAGATTGGTAGCTTGAAGCAGGTTGAGGCGGTGGTACTGAATCCGCAACCAAAGTACTACGCAGATCTGCCTGTGAAATTGGCACAGGCATTAGGGGCAAAGATTGCGGTAATTCCATCGCTCAGGGACTGGGAGGTGGATGGGTAATGTCTGGTAACTTCCGCCAGTCGATCGCGCAAAGTGGCAGCATCCGACAAGCGGGTACGTTGCCTACTGCGATCGCACAGGCAGAAGCTCCTAAACAACCTGTGTCTGCAATGTATGAAGGAATTGAAGGCGGAACGGCAACTGATTGGGCAGTGATCTTGACTGCTTTGGGCGCAGAGCATAAAGCCGTTGAAGCCCACCTTGAACCCATCGGACAAGCCACTCGCTTATCAGAAGAGATTCACCCAAATGGCACGATTTATACGCAAGGGCAATTTAAAGCGCACAACTGTACCTGGAATGTGGCGATCGCCCAGATTGACATGGGGAATGCCAGCGCAGGCATAGAAGCTGTTCGTGCCATGATGCAATTTAATCCCAGAGTGATTTTGTTTGTAGGAGTTGCGGGAGGCATCAAAGACGTAAAGGTTGGCGATGTGGTAGCGGCATCCATCGTTTATGGCTACGAGTGTGGCAAGCCCATCGACGATCGCACCCTCCCTCGACCAAAGCTGGGGGAAGCAGATTATGACCTCAAGCAGCGGGCACAGGCAGAAGCCCGGAAGGATGATTGGCGTAACCAGATTCGTTCAGGTTCGTCCTCTGATGCTGCTCCCACCGCCCATGTTAAACCGATCGCAGCGGGAGAAAAGGTGATTGCGTCGCGTAAGGCTAAGGTTTATGAGTACTTACGAGAGTATTACGACGATGCGATCGCCGTTGAGATGGAAGGGTTTGGCTTCCTGAAAGCAACCCAGCAAGTTAAAAACGTTTCAGCAATCGTCATTCGGGGAATCTCGGATCTGCTGGATGGCAAGAATGATGACTCAATAGAACCGGAACAGGTGCGGCAGGAGAGAGCAGCCCATCACGCCAGTGCTTTTGCCTTTACGTTACTGGCAAAACTGGATGGCGAAAGTGTAACTGAGCGATGGGAGGTGTATCAAACCACAGCACAGGTCGCTCTTGACAGTACTTTGCCAGAAGGCATGATTAGCCTGAACATACAGGCATTGCTGGAGGAGAATCAGTGTTTCATCCATGCCCATCATGGAAAAAGGACGTTTACCAACCGGGGGCAGTTTGACCGCTCGCTCATAGACTTGCATCAGCAGATAGAGGGCAATCTGACTGCGGATAATTTGTTGAGTGTTATTGATGACTGCAATGCCAGGGTTAAAAATTCGGTTGATTGCGTTGCAGGTCAACTTCTGACATGGCTTCACCAACAGCAAAATGACTCGCTGGATCAAGTTCCATGTTTGATAATTGATGAGCGCACTGAGTTTGAAATCCCCTGGGAGTTGCTGGAGTCAGGGAAGAAACCCGTGGGAGTTGCATTTCAAACTGTGCGGCAGCGGCAGATGGAGCCAGAGGCAGCACCCGTGAGTGCTTGCTGTGGGGGTGGGGTCTTAGTGTACGCCCATGAAAAATATGGGGGATGGCAGCGGTATCAGCGGCAGCAGTTTACAGTGTTTCAAGAGTTTTTGAGCCAGATGCAAAAGCCAGCGACGGAGTTCGGGCTGGTGTTTATTGATGGGTTTAGTGTTGAGGAGCCGTTGAAGAGTAGCCCAACTGCGTACATTAAACGCTCAAAACTATTTAAGGGTGGCACCAGTATTGTGTTTATCAGCGGACAGCTTCATCTGGATGCTTCGATCAGTTTAACCCATCGAATGCTGTTGACCAATTTTTTGGAGCATGGAGCAAAGGGCATTGTGGGCGCGTTGAAACGGATTGATCGCGCAAGGGCAAAAGAGGTTGTGGATCTGTTTTCGGAGGAACATCGGCAACATCCTGAATGGACGGTTCCTGAAATTCTGCGACGACTGCGTGAACGAGTGTGGGAAGCGTTGGAAGATGAGGTGAATGCAAATACCTGTGCCTCTTATCTGGCAGCATTCTTACACGTTTACTATGGCAATCCAATGATCAGGTTGCAACTGACTTCTGCGGAGGGTAAATCCAATGACTGATATATCAAGGTCGATCGCGGTTAAGCCCATAATCAAATACCCACGTGAGGCGCAGGTTGGAAAAACCTATTTAATGACGATTGACCTACAGCTAGCAGAGGGATTTGAGTGGCGATACGAGGAAGAAGAGTATCCAATTTACTGCAAGGTAGATAGTGATTTATTTAGCAGCAAACCTGTTGGAGAACCTGTCGTTGTTCTACATCGCTTTGGTGGAAGCTACGGAGAAGCAAAATTTCTATTGAGAGCAGCACAAGAAGAGCAGCGAGGGAGTATCAAAGTTGCATTAGTTAATCAATGGGGAGTACTGGTTAAATCCTTAGAGCTTGAAGAGTTGAGCATCCAGGCAATTGCTAATGTCCAGCCGTCAACAGATATTTATCGAACAGTTGCTATTAGAAATGAATTAGATCTCATCTTTGCAGAGATCGAGGCAGGAAAACATCTCAAGGACAAACAACTGCAAACTTTAGTGAAAGCAGCTAGGGCAGGACAGATCAGCATTGCGACAGGTGATCGTGCTATTTCAATGGGTGGAAGTTCGGACGATGCAGTTATCGTGACAGGTGATCGGAATCTGTCTATTACTGGAGTGAGTGCTGAAGCTATCCGTATGGTGCTAAGTAAAAACCAACGCTCTCGCAATGAAATACTATTGCTGAGATCCGTAAAGGAAGAAGTAGATTCTCGATTAAAGCAATCTCTGCACAATGCTGTATTGAGCGATATAAGTAAAGAACTGGTACAGGAGCAGGTGAGACGACCGTGGGACATTGAGATTAAAGTGGGAACCCGTTCCAGCATGTTACTGCCTGAGAAGACAAATATTCTACATATTTTTGATGATGTTTCAGGACGATTGCTAATTCTGGGTAATCCTGGTTCTGGCAAAACTACTACTGCACTTGAATTGTCCCGTTTATTATTGGAAAGGGCAGAACAACAACCAGAATATCCAATCCCTGTTCTATTTAATTTATCATCATGGAGTAATGAACGATTACCAATCCTACGCTGGCTAGTGAAGGAACTTAAATTTAAATACGGTGTAAGCTCTAAGCTAGGAGAAGAGTGGGTACAAAAACAAGCACTCCTACCTATACTAGATGGGTTAGATGAAATAATTACAGTACGTCAGGAAGCTTGCATTAATGCAATTAATCAATTTCTCTCATCTGAGGAGCGGCCTCCTTATCTCGTAGTTTGTAGTCGGCTAGAAGAGTATCAAATGTATCGGACACCGCTTCAATTAAATGGAGCGATTTCCTTAAAATATCTTACTCATAGCCAAATTCACGACTATCTAATGTCATTACAGCAACCGCAAGTCTGGCAAATTGTGCAACAAACCCCAGACTTGCTTGAATTCGTGAGGACACCATTGATGCTAACTTTAGTTGCTCTATCAGTACAAAACTTAGCAATAGATCAATGGCAAGAATTAACATCTCAACATGAACGTCTTCATTATTTAATGGGGGCTTATGTGAAACATATGTTGTCACGGCGCTTTAAAGGTCAATCTTATAACAGGCAGGATAATCCAACACCTCAACAAACACATTACTGGCTCACCCATCTTGCTAGAACACTTGCTGAAAATTCCACGGTGGAATTCTCAGTTGAGCAACTTTCATTTAGCGACCGATTACAAAAGTATCAAAAAGGGCTTATTCCCTGGAATTACTCTCGGTTTCTAAACTACGCTACAGAACGATTGCTGCTACAACGTATTGGCAAGCGTTATCGATTCATTCATCAATTACTACAACATTATTTTGCTTCTCTCTCTCTTCCAGGGGAATAAAATACTGGTTCTTCTAGACAACAGTATTTAAAGTGAGATGCTACACGTACACCAATTAACTCAATAAAATCATTTGTTACATTTTTAGCAAAATGGTTTTCCCTTTCAAAACTATGACGCTATGAAGTATCCAAACTCTATAATTTTGGAGTAACCCAACCGAATTGGGAATATCAATGCCAAGAGCTAAAGCTTTTGAGGAAGAATACCCAATTATCCATCGCTTTGTTGAAGAAATTGGTTGGATTGAAATTGGACAACATGAAATGATTTCTGCCTTTGTCCGGGTATATGATTTAGGTGGCACTGTTTACGAAGGTAAAGACAGCTATCCTAACCTGGAAGCAGCACTCCAGGATCTGGAGGCGGGGATTAAAGCATACTTGGATGAACACGGCATTTAGTGCCGAAAGCGAGCCCTAACATTTGGGTTGTAGATTCAGGCAAAATGCTGACGATAGTGAGGCGATCGAGTACTGAATCCTACCCAAACTCATAGCCCTGATTCACCCAGTAATGCCAGTCAGCGATCGCCTGCTGAGTTTTTTGGTCTGCCTCGATCGCCTCTAACTGAATTAGTGGCACAGCCAGGGTATCACCCTCCCACTCAATCTCCACAAACATTTCCTGCTCGCATTCATCCTCCGGTGTCATGCCCACCACCTCCACAGTTACGCCTTCCTTCAAAGGAGAGATACGTCGCTTACTGACACACACTGCTGTGAACGGAAATTGCATCGTGTCCTGCAAGTAGTAGTACCAGCCCATTGCCTGCTCTTCCGGACCATAGGCATCCACCACAATTTCCATCGTGATGCGTTCTTCACGCTCCTCATCTCGGCTTACTTTTGCCATAACAGCACCCTCATAGACTACAAAGTGCTACACCTGGATTAAACATTAACGCCCTTTTCCCAGGTCGGCATAAATGTAAGTCTCAACCCCCAACATAATGAGCAGCAAAAGCTCTACCCAGGAGAGAATCGTGACCCCGATCGGTGGGTTGGGAACCAGAAACCTGAACGCCCCCAGAGCAATCAACCCCGAAACGACAAACGTAATTTCATCCACAATCAACTGTTGAATCTTACGGCGCTTGCGATGCTTGTCGTCCCGGTGGGCAATCTCCCATCCGAAGAGTGTTTCCAGGTCGTCGTAGCCCGTATGCTCCTTCACCTTGTCAACCAGCTTGTAGCGAATGTACCTGCCGATCGCCGAAATCTTCTCATCATTGACCACATAGGTCCAGCCCAGAATCAGACAAACCCAGGGAACCACCAGCAAGGCATAGTAGTTGCTTGCATTAGAAACCGCAAACGAGATAATTGTGGCAAACAAGCCCAACGTCACATAGAGTAGATTGTCCCGGAAGCCAATGCGTTGAGCCTGCTCAGACTTCAGCTTGTCATATTCCTTAAAGAAAATCTCAAGAATTTGATCCTTGTCGCTCATAGCAACTCCCAGTTCCTCAAACGCTGCCTCCATTGTCGCTGATGGGGAACTAACTTCAGGGGGTGACAACGAAGCTAGAGAGGTTGGTGGATCAGGGTTATAGCTCTCAAGCCTTGTTGATAAAATGATTTTTTGTTGGCGGTATAATTAAGCATTTCCTCGACCCATGACTGACAGGAGTAAAAAGCAATTAACCAATTTTCCCCATAAAGGCCAATCCAAAAGTTGCTATGTCTCCTTCGAGTTCTACCAGGCTCTTGAATTCGACAAACATATTTTTGTTGTCCCTGTAGCTTAGTTCTTTTACCTTGTAACCAGGCGGAAGTCATCGCCAAAGCGATTAATAAAATTAAGCTAATTAATCTATGAGGCGATGCTTGGGAATCTTCAAGATTATAACCGCCCGTTTTACAATCTTTAAACATAGCTTAGATGCCGTAACGTTGACTATAAATACGAATCGCACTCTTCAACTCTGGGAGATTAGTCAATAAATACCAAGGCTCTGATTCTTGTTTACTTTTATATTTTCTCTTCCAGGAAACAGCTAAATTAAACCGATTAAAGCCCTTTTTTTGTGTCAAACTAATATGATGATAAAATAAATGAATACCCGGTTGAATTGGGATAGTGCTTAAAGGTTGAAACGACTGTCTTCTTTGGCGGAAAGTAGTGGTGCATTTTTGGCGAAATACGAAGCCAAGATGCTGACGGTGTAACCATTGCGCCAGTTCTATACTCTGAAACTCCCTATCCCCAATAATTACTAATTTATACTTACTTAATAAGCGAATGACTGGACGTAATACTTGTTTTTGTTCCGCGAAATTACAAGCTCCTTTTTTATCTAATAACATCCAAAATATGGGAAAAGCTCTTTTTTGATGAATTGCACTCACCATCAAAACATTATTTTCTTTCCACTGGGTTCTATCTAGAGCGATAATCAGTTGGCTCCCCGGCTTTATTTGATGAGATATTACTTCTTTAATAATCGGAAACCATAAGGCCAATACGCTTAGTTTACTTAAAGATAAGAAACGTTGAATATGACGACGGCGACTACTTTCTAGAATCGGTAACGGCAAGGTGGCTGCCAGCCGTTCTATCCTGACTTGTTTTTGGGATTGTAACAACCATACCAACATCTTCAAGGTAACTAACTGTGCTGGCTTCAGATATCTCTCCAAATATTTTTGATAGAATGAAGGCATCATTTTGGATAGGGTCTTGTGAGATTAACTAGACCTTTTCTTTTTATCACAATTGCATATCTTTTTCTCTATATAGAGTTTGTTCTCAATAAGTAGGGAATTTTTCGACGGGGGTTCTGTCGCGAAACCCTTTGCCTATATGGGTTTGGGGGCGCTTGTCGCCCCCTGAAGTCTCCAGGTTTTCCTGAAATTTTTCGGCAGCAGCCAAGGCAATTATGGCGAAAATGTGACTATCCAGCAACATATAATTTATCTAACACTCTTCCCAATTGGTAATCATTGAGGTGATACTAATCCCAGTCGTTGATTAACAAAAGTTTTGTTTAGACAAAAATTCGAGGAGATTGAATTAAAAGTTGCGCCAAAATATGGAAATTATTAACTACTGCTATGCGCCGCAGGTCGAAAAGATTTTTCCTTTGTCCTACCTTTGTTTGTCAACGGGGAACTTCCGTTTAAGTCCCGTTAATAGACAAGCGACTCAACTCTCTTTGCTTTCCGAAGCTGAAATGTTGTCATGAGTCGCCCTTTCCCTTGGAGACGACAGAATCTATAAATCTGTTAAATTTTATCCCTGACTGAAACAACCGTTACCACATCTTGGGCAATTTTTTACCGTCTCACCCCGTCCCGGGCAAGTTCCACAGTGGGGACAAATCTCCCTAATGCGTCCCGATTCTGGCACTTCATTGGACTCGCATAAAGCCGAAAGCTGATCTCGTCCTAACAATTGTTCCCGTGCCATCGCATGAACGGCGTAGGGAAGCATTCCCTTTGTTGGGGTTAGCGGCTTCATTTTTAACGGTTCAAGCTTCGGAACTTTACCACCGCAATTACTACAGGTTCGCCAGCTCCACTTAGCTTCGCAGTTAGGGCATTTACCTTCATTATGCTGAAATTGCCCTCGTACACTACTGAGGTCATAACGACATACTGGGCATAAAGAAGGATGAATACCATACAGCAGATCTACACCCAAAGTGTGAAAACGTAAAAAACGTTGAAATCGCTCCAATGTACTTAAATCCAAAGGACTAGCAGGCATCATACCAACACGACCTGAAGTGAAAACAAAGGACTTATAATCCTCTGGACTCATAAAGTTTTCACCAATGTTCAACATTCGCTGAATTGACTCTGATGCTATATTCTCGCTCATTTCCCTATCGCGCGGATCGGTTGGGTGTACCAGCAACACGGAAATCTGCATCCGATCGTTATTGAAGTTTCGCTGCTTGGGAACTTGATTGGTTTTGCTTGCTTGATTAATGGCAGCCTGATAAAGAGTATCTAAAGTCTTTTTTACTTCATCTTGATTTCCAAAGAGCGATCGCGCCACTGGAACTACTATCAGTCGAGTACGAATTGGATGAGATGATGTCGATGGTTTACTACTAACAAACTTACTATTAACAGACTGCCAACTGAACTCGATATTAATATTAAACGTTTTGCGATCGGGCGGCTGTACCACTACAGTCCACCCCTCCCACTGTAGCGCCTGGGCAAAATCTAATTCTTGTGGAAAGTTCTCAGTTTTAGCTTTTGCACTATCAAAGCCAATCCAACGCAAAGCTAACAGTACACAGCCATAGATGTAATTGGCATAATCTAACTGGATGTCGTGCTGATTCCTACTTTCCTCTGCTAAGTTAGGAGAACGTTGAAAGTTGTCGAGTATTTCCCACAACTGGCTAATGCGTCGATAGTCAGCATCCATCCTCAAAATATTGGTCGGCTTTAGTGGTGATACCACATCCGGCTTACCAGATAAATTTTTATAAAGAACAGAGTCTAAACAACTACCGATCTCAGCGTATAAAAGGCTAATCTTGTCTTTTAGTTCTCTGGATTTCTCGTATTGTTGCAAATAGTCTTGTTCATGTACCGTATCCAGATTTTCCCAAAGCAATCTCAGTCTCTGTTCCCGGAACCGATTGTACTGATAACCAGTAAATAGATTTTCATGTAACGTCTCAGTTTGATAGTAAGCCCGATCTATTTCCCGAAGTCGCTGCTCTAACAATCGTAGTAACCGTCTGATTAGCGTGGAAACCACGCGGTTCTCATATAAGTCTAGGGTTTCTTCGGGTACTTCACTTCTGATTCGAGCAGGAGTAATCCGAGTCGCGGTGCGAGATTGCCATAATTCCGGTCGAGATGCTAGATGATCGATCGCATCGGGTGGAATACGTCTAGCACGGTCTATCGGCATAATTCGACGCTCGACCATTAGGGTACGTCTAGGTTTATTACATATTCTGATTAAAGAGGGTAGAGTTTGTGCGATCGCCTCGTCAATTTTCAACACTTCTTCATCCATCAGGGAACTGCGAATAGTACCGGGAGAAAAAAACGGCAGACGCTCTAATTCTTCTTTTGATAAGCTAGGTGAAAGTTCTCTAGCTCTATCTGCAAATAAATGCAAAGCAGTTACCATCGCCTCATCAAGTAACGTTCGTAATGGTACTTTGAACTTATACCGCCCAATAAGCATTCCTCCGCTTTGGAAAATACGCACAGAGCAGTATCCCTCGGCATCAACTAAAATAGGCAAGTCGAGAGGAATTTCTTGCTGTCGAGTCAGAGTCTTGTCGTTGAGTACAATTTCAGTTTCGCCGTCTTCAGAAGTGAAGGCAATGCGTATCCGGTAGTCATCAATGCTGTCTAAATGATAACATTCGCCAGATTGAACATCTTCTAACTTCCCAGTCCAACGATTAAGTAAGGAAACAGTCACCATAAGTCTACCGTTTAAATTTATTAATCTCGCTATCTAGCAACTTCAGAGATATCGAAGCATTTCCCAGGGTATTCTTAGCAAAACTCTGTTCAATTGTATCTTTTACTTCTTGCAGCCCAGAACGCACATTTGGATCGGTTCTATTTTGAATTTGCCAAAGTAACTTTCTAGCTATAAAGTGGTCTAACCCTTTGCCTAACGAACCCTCTGCTGCTCGATATGTAGGAAGAAAGATAAATAGTTGATCGAGTAAACGCTGTCCGTAGCCTACTTGGAAATATTCATGCAGTGCTAAACCAATTTCCTCGATACAAACTTTAGCGGCTACTCCATCTGTATTAGGAAAATTTTCGATCGCTTTCTGTTTAGCGTTGTAAAAATCTAAAATATTCAGACTAGCTGCTTCTGTCGGGGGTAATTTCTCTTGTTGAAATGGTTCATCTATTTGCAGAACTTGAGCGCGGTCATATACCTTCCGAGTAATTTCATAAGTTGATTCATCTGTATTGGCAGTACCAATGAACCAAACATTATCGGGAATTGGCAGTCTCACAGCCCCATTTTTTAATTTAAGTCCTTTAGGAAGCTGACCGCTTGTAGGATCGTGATTCAATAACTCAATTTCTCTATCTTCTAAGCGACCTTCCATAATCGAAAGAAAATCGGCAAAATAGTATTCCACTCGCGATAAATTCATTTCATCTAATACAATGAAATAGGGATATTTTCGGTAACGTTCTGTTCCAGCTTCATAGAGCGCTCTCGAAAAAGGAGACTCATTAAAAACGCGAAAGAAAGAATTGTAAGAGCCTACTAAATCAAGTTTATCTCGCCAACTAGACTGCACCTCAATTCTGGCAAATTTTCCTCCCACAGCGTAAGAAAAATATTCTGGTAGGCTAGTTTTACCTGTACCGCTCACACCTTGGATAATAATTAATCGGGAAGATGCCATTGAAGCAATAAAAGCTTGAATCGTATGCTCATCATAATAATGAGCAAACAGCGTACTTTCGGCTTTTCCCTTTTCTAATGCCTCGCGAGTTGGTAAATTCGCCATCCAAGCACGGGTTTGCCGAGCCAACTGATTAAAGTTATTAACAGTTTCCCTATTAATGTTGTCAGTAGCATTATCAGTCTCACTATCCATTTCAGCAAAGTTTGCAAATGCTTGAATTTTCTTATCTTTAAGATTTCCCAGCATCCGCTCTAAGTCTTCTATTTGTTCTTTTAGATATTCATTGAGCAACTTGAGCGTATCCCTCTCTTTACGAAGGGATTCAGTTTCTACCCTTTCTATTTGTTGCAGGCGGCGTATGCGTTCTAAATCATCAACCCTAGCTTGTAAATCCCGATACATAGCCTCGAAATCAATTGCCGCTTCAGCACGACGCCGCAATTCAGCAAGTTCTGCTTCTGAAGGATATTGATCAAGAATTTGTTCATATTCTTGAAGTTTAGTCTCTAGTCGCGTATTCTCTTGCAATAGCCTTTCTGGTGAACCAGATGCAGCTTGAAGAATACTTTTACTTTTTTCTAGTTCTTTTCTAAGCCGATAACTTTCCTCTTGTATAACATCAAGCTGTTGCTGAATTACTGCCTTTTCTGCTCTTAAATTATTGACTGCTTCTTCTGAGCAATTATTTTCACGGTCTGCTAGTTCTCGTTCCTTTTGTTGCAGCTTTTTCTTTTGTTCAGCAAGCCAGTTATTCTCATCTTCAAGGTCTTCTTCTTTGCGTTCAAGGTCTCTTTTTAACTTGCGAATATTCTCTTCTTTTGCTTCAATTGATTGCTGCTTAGCATCAAATTCTTTACGACGTAATTCTAATTCAGATTCTCGGTTTTGGATTTCTTGAATGGTTTGTTCTCTGGCTCTTTGGCGATGTTCGTTTGCCAAATTTTGTGCCCCTTCAATAATCTTATCAGCTTTGTTTTGAGCATTAGCCTCAAACTTTTGAGCGTCCTTCAATACTCGCTCTGCTTGTGTATTTGCAGTATTGATAATTTTTTCTGCTTCCTGTTCAGCAACTTTAACAATCCGTTCCCGCTCTGCTTCTATTTCCCGTTCTTTTTGAATAACCCATTCCTGGCGAGCAGATGCTTCTAACTCTTTAAATCCATTAATAGCTTGTGCTTGCTTGTTTGCTAATTCCTGTTCTCTTTTGATAATTTCAGCTTCTTTGGCTTTAGATTCTTCCTTTTGTACCTCTAATTGAAATTCCAGTTCGTTAATTTTCTCTTGAAGTATTTGTATTTCTTGAGACTGAGGATTAACAGTTGATGAATTTTGATTTTGTGAAACAGCACCATCAGGCTTTACAAGATTTGCTACCGTCGAGGGTTGTTGTAAAGGCTGATTGGAGCGAGTTGAACGTCTATTGTTTCTACCCATTTGTACCTCTTAGTATAATTAGCTAATTGTCAAGCGCCACGCTTGAAGAACTAAACGGACAATTTGATACATCTTTTCGACTAAATCCTCAACCAAAATGATTGGCTCGTTGTGACTTCCGCCTGCATGAGCGCCGAACTGGTTGCGATTTTGAGCGATTCGATCTGCATCTAACAAAAAAGTAGGATTTTCTGCTAGTAGATATTCAAGAATTCGTCTATGTAAGCTAGATTTTCGACTGGCTGACAACAAAAATGTAGCCACATAAGGACGTAAGGAATCTTTACCGCCATTAATAACATTACGAATCGCCCCCATTTTTGTACATATAATTCGCTCTGGAATCTCGTTTATTCCACAAGCTTGAACTGTATCTGTCAGACATTGTTTAAAAGTATACCCCCGTTTATATGCTTCCCAAATATTATTAGGAATTGAATCAAGTTGTAGTAAAGATATCATCAACTGTTCTAAAACTCTTTGGATTCGGGTAATGGTGGTATCTACCTCATCAAATCCACGTTCCAAAAGCAATCGCGACTGTTCTACCCGTTCGATTTCTTCCCAAACTCGATGCCATAAACGATTGGGAGGTTGTCCAATTTCCAAAGCTACTTTATTGTAAACTTGGCGTGCTACAGTAACAGGCTCAAGATGGGGAGGTTGCTTAAGCTTCCAGATTTCACGGCTATGAGATTGTAAATGTTCTACAAGTTTTTTGCCCTCTTCACATTGAGATGCGGCGAAGTTTAGCAAACGCACCCAACGCAAACCATCCGGAAGTCCAAAGGGACAACGGAGAGAGAACAAACCATGATAAGAGCCTTCAATTGTACAGGAAACTAACAAGTAGAAACGTTGCGATCGCTGGCTCAGAATACGCACTCGAAATTTTTCTAATTGTTCCGCTTGTTTGTCCTTCTTAGGCACTAGATTATCTAGTTCACTAATATCAGTAAATTCGCAGATATCGGCTTGGGTATTATCCGGGTCGTTAATTGATCGATCGATCTGAATTCGTTTGAGCAAACGACGATAAGTTTCTATTGCCGATATAACATTAGAAGCATTAAGAGGGGCTAACTTTTGTCGTATCCAAGGAAGTTGAAAAGCTTCGGTAATTTCTGAGCGTTGGGGGTCGGCGAAACGGAAATTTTCTGTATAAAAATATGGAAGTAATTCTCCGGCTGTCGCTTCTTGAAAAATCCAACCGTAGTTTGTTCTTTCCTCCTCTACTTCACCTTCCTGGCTGAGAATTTTCTTCCCTGTTTCTGTCAAACGACCATTGCTATCAAGATAATTTTGCTCCTTCAACTGCATCATCACATTCCACAGACAATCTTTGTGCTGTCCCATTAATTTAGCTTGGTCTTGATGGCGTATAACTCCAGCACGACCTAAACGTAGGGAAGTCAGTTGTAGGAAATCTAGCTGCCTAGTTATTATTTGAGGAGCAGCAATTCTCCATCCATAAACAGGCCATAAAATAAAAATAGTCTTTCGATTCTGATTCTCAGCTTCTTCTTTTTGCTGAGTGAATCTGAGAATTCCCACACCTTGCTCTAGCCTAGTGTTAGATTCTCCACCGGATAGATGATTGCTAGGTAAAGGTATGAGGTTATCGGGGATGAATTCATCCTCAAAAAGTAACTCATCGTCGTCAAATTCAAGGGGCATATTGTTATCTTCGCGTTTAGATATCTGCATACCCTTCCTCACTGCTACAGAGATCGATAAAAGCTTTTAGTGGCTCAGACCAAGGTGTACCATCAGGACGCATCCCAGCAACACAAGCGGCATCTCCTACTCCAATCAAGACACATCGAGCGCGACTGAATGCAACACAAAGCCGATTCGGTAATGCGGTAAAACCAAGGCGTTGTTCAACAGATTCGTTCTGATTACTACGAACTGTGGAGAGATATACGACATCATACTCGCGTCCTTGAAAAGCATCGACAGTTCCAACTCGTACTCGTCGTTGTAAATGGTCAGGTAAACCGTCACGCGGATTGGCGATCGCCTCTTTGAGTGCTTCTTCTTGAGCAGAGTAAAATGCAATTACTCCCACCATTCCAGCAGGTTGGCTTGGATCGAAGTCAGGATATTTTTCCTCAATTCGAGGTAAAATGTGGCGAAGTTCAGCCACGATACAGCTAACTTCAGCAGGTCTTTCCCAACTAGATTTTCCAGCCCGATTTTCACCTCCTTCATTAGCTGGAACATCTAACCAAACAACAGGTTTTTGATTGTAAGCACCTGTGTAATTCGGTCGTGCTTCTGGTTTGACGAAGCTTGAATTAATGGGGCTTTCTGTATAAAAGCGATCGCTGACAAATTTCCCAATCGTAGGGTGCATCCGAAACTGATCTGTCAATTGAGCCGTCCGCTCAATCCCGTCTATTACTGTTTGTTGAGGAAGGGATGCCCAGAGCCTTTCAAACAAACTCTTTCCATAAACTTCCCGTAGCTTCTCATCACCTTCTTTAGCTAAACTCTGCTCAATTTCTCGCTCCAACACATGGGGAAGTTGTTTGTGATCGCCAACTAGGATAATTCGTCGTCCTTTGACCATTGGTATGAGTAAATCTAGGGGATTTGCTCTTGCTGCTTCATCTACTATAACCAAAGTGAAGGTTCGATTATCCATTCCTAACCATTTTGAGTCTGCTTGTCCGCAACTGGTTGCTTGGATTGGTGCATATTTCCGAATAACTTCTCTAACATAATTTGGATCTTCCTCTAAATCTCGCACAAATAGTTCGAGTGCTTCTTGTATTCCTTCTTCGCTTTGGGCGCGAACTACCTCGATTTCCTCAATAGCTGCTAGAAGGCATTGTTCTATTTCCACATCAGAAATATCCTGTTCAGCAATGGCTTGAGTGACAGGAATTTCCAGCAATTGTTGGCGAATGCCGATGCAGGCACTCTGTAAAGATAACCAAGGTTCCGAATAAGTTGTATTTTCTGCGTTCCAAGATACTGCCACTTCTACCGCTTCAATAATATCCGGTGAAAGGTTATCCAAATAAGGCTCTAAGAAACGTCGCAGTCGTCGAGCTTGCCGATTTCCATCGTCTTTAAAACTTTCTTCTGTGGTACATTGCTGATTAAGTCGTCGCTCTAGTTCATCTCTATCATCAGGATCTTCAATTATTGGCTGACTTTGTTTTTGAATGACTGGGGCAGTACTCGCAAGGCGATCGAGTTCAGAAATTCGCTGAACTGATAAAAAGCGTTCTGCTGCATTGCGAAAAGCTAAAAGAATTTCATGGGTTCCTTCACGTCCTCCTGCTGAGGTGCGCCAATGGGAAAGGTAGCCTTTGAGTCGGTCAATCAATACCAGAGTTGGAGATGGTTCGGTGGAGAGGTGAGAACGGACTTCTTGGATAACTTGATTTCTCCAAGCTTGAATCATTTCAGAGCCTCGGTCTTCCCCTTTTTTGCCCCCTAGTCTGTCTACTGGAAGTCCAGCAATACTCATACTAGCGATCGCATTATCCACTGCTTCATGTTGGAGACTCGTCACTAAAACTGTTTCCAGCACTTCACCTGTATCTCGCCCCTCATTGAGCATCGTCAGCAACGCCTGAATGACTCTCGTCTTTCCGGTTCCAGGTGGCCCTTGAATCAGTGCAATATCTGGCGTACTTAGTGCAATTCTTAATGCTTTTTCCTGAGCGGGTGTTGGCCCAGTTTCACCAAAAATTTTGCGTGCAGCTTTAGTTAGTTGCTTTCTTTGACGAGGAATTGCTCTGTTAAATGGTTTGCCTTCCAGAATTAGACCCAAATAAGGAAGGCCAGAGCGAGCTGTTTCTAAAGTAGTTAGTGCTTTTTCACGCTTCTGAATTCGAGATTGTTCAAGAGCCATTGAGGGAGAAATTTCTCCAGTTTTGGGGGGTTCTTGTTCGCCTTCCCAAACCAAAGTAAGGCGATGAGTTTTATGGTCATACCCTATTAATAATGCTTCAGGCATACTTGCGTTATCTTGTATGGTTACAGGAAGCCCATCGCCTGAAATATGTTTGAGCCAAGGCGTTATGTTCGCAGAGCGTTCTAAGTCAAAAGTTAGTAAATTTCTACTGTTATCTTCACCTATAAAAGTTGGTCTACCTTGGTATGGTAAAGGAGACAACAGGCCAAAACGCTCTTTTAAAATGCGATTTTCTTCAGTATTATACCGCTTCCAACTGGCTATCCAGCTATCATTTTCCTGAACAACTTTACTCAAAGCAGAAATAGCTGCCGATCGCATTTTGCTAGCAACAGTTTGGTCGCAAAATTCTAACGGTTGGCGCATTAAATAAATAGCGCGATCGCTCAAGTTACGCCCTTGCCGTTTCATTGCTTCCGTTACAAGCTGCCCATCTTCTTGAGGAGTTAAATTGAGCGACCAAGATTTCCCTAATACAGAAAAACCCTTTTGAAACTCAGGATCTTTGGCACCTGATGTTACAAACCAATAGCCTAATTTATCAAGAATGAATTCTTCTTCTAAGCGGCGCTTGCTATCGTTAAAATTTTTCACATTGCGCCAATTACGCATGACAACTGTTTCAATAAATTCATCAGTGAGAGCAACTTGTAACTGAACTGGAATCTCAGAGTTAGGTACATTAAAGGAACGCCCTTCAATTTCAATGTGCTTGTCTGTTGCTTTCATAATGCAGCCGACAATCAGAGTATGTCCTGATTCCAGTTCTGAAAGCAGAATTTTAGCATCGGTCGAATCTGGTTCAAGTTCAACGATTGTTTCAGAGTCACGATCGTTAGCGACTTGAAAACATAGAGTATCTTCGTCTATTCGCTGTAATTCAACAATCTTATCTTCCCATTGTTTCTCCCAGTTTTTTCCATTCCCTAGCTTAAAACTACCAACAATTCGCCGCGCTAAGAAACGCCCACTTACCAGTTTGCCGAATTTGAGGTCGAATAATTTCATAATTGGCCTCCCCTAGACGGATTTCGCACTTTTGCTCTAATGCCTGAAGGAAAGACAATCAATGTTTTATCAAATAGCCAGACAATTTCACCAGGAGGGCAAGACAATGACTGATCCCTAGCATCTTTTGTGTACCAAGTATCTTGGCTTAAATTTTTTAGTGCATAGCCATTACTATTCCGTGGAATACCAAACTGTGCAACGTAGCCCGTAGTTTCGATATCGTTATCTACTAAACGCTTAGGAAGCATTTTTTGTCTTTTATCTAATACAAACCGATGTGATTTTTTGATTCTTTTAAGTTCCTTGATTTCATCTTCATCCAAGTCATCAATAGACGGATCTGAATCAAAGAAGCCAAGTTCGATAGGGCGATCGCTTTTTTCACCACACCAGTCACAAACAAGTGAAGCTCCCCGGATATCTGGTAAATAGGAAGTAGCATTACATTTTGAGCAAAGTGCTGTTTGATCGGCAGCTTCTTCTAATGCACTTAACCATTCTTCGGGAGAAGGTCGCGCCCAAGGGTCTAATACACCCGATTCAAACGCCTGGATGCAAAGTTTTTGCAGTCTCCGAGTTAACACCTTGCTCCTTGGTAAACCAGGACTGGAGGATTTAGAATAATTATCTTGGGAATAAATAAAGGGAAGCTCACCCCGCAGAGCAATTTCCTCAAGTTCTGGCTCACCGTAGATTACTTCATCGCTAAAAAAGGGATGGTTTAGCACTAATAGGTAAAAAATTGCTACTGCCAAAGACCAGCGATCTGAGGCATGATTGGGAAAACGAGACTCTTTTAAAAGTTCTGGAGCAATAAACTGTTCTGTCCCTATAACTTCCGCTAAGGAGGTTCCCGGAATAATTAAGTTATCAGGGTCGATGAGTTTAATAGATGTTGTCGTTGGGTCTGATGGAACAAGAACGTTTTGCCAGGATAAATCCACGTAACATAAACCATTACGGTGAATTTGCTCAAAGGTTCTGGCTAACTCGCCGCAAATTCTTAAACGGCGACGTAACCCACCTGTTGAGGCGTGCCAGTTGGGGTTGCGATCGTGTGGATGTGGATAAACTAAGTTAGAGAGGGGGATGGAATCTTGAACTCGATCCATTACATAGCCTAAATACGGCTCATTTAAAACAGCGCGAGGCAATACTAAGGAATTTATGTCTAACTTCCGTCGTGTTAGCAGGCGAAGTTGTTTGCGAGTTTCATCGGTATGTCTAGATTGGGGTGGTCGGCAAACTTTTACTAGAATACTGGCATCCTCAGTAGTAAATACGGCTCCTTGTCTACCTTCATTTAGCTGCTCAATTAGCCTGTAACGTCGCCCTTCGAGATCTCGAACAATTTCACCCGGTTTTGGAAAAGAGAATTTGGTCACTTTTACCCCTCCACTTAAAATTCTAAATCGTCATCATTAAGCAAGTGAAGCGGTAAATTGCCAGAAGAATTGGGATTTCTAGCTGTTGAACGTGCCATCACTGACATAGTGACGAAGCGAAAGAAGTCCATCAACTTAAGCACCTCTGTCGCACGCACAACTGGAATTTCTGGATGGTTAACGAAAGTTTTAAGTACATCAAAGTCGCAATCATCACCAATACCAACAGCTAGACGAACGGCACGTCCTCCGCGATCGGAATCTAATAGATTTTGGAGCGGTTCCTCCCAATCATCATTCGGCTGACCATCACTAACCAGAACTATACTAGGCAGATAAGAACGTTTCGGCATCTGCTGCTCATCTTCCAGTAGCTGAAGAGCAATTTTGAAGGCGGCTCCCATAGATGTTGTGCCGCTGGCAGTTAAAGTAGGTAGATGAACGTCTTCTACAGGAGTCAAAGGGAGAAGTAGCTGAGCGTTACTGGCGAATGTAATGATGCTAGTGTGTAGATGACTGCGAGTATCGTGTAAATCCTTGAATTTTTGGTGCATTTCAGCCAGTGCAGTATGGAGGGTATCAATCTTCTCGCCCTCCATGCTGGTACTGACATCTGCCAGTACAATAATTGGCAATGGTCGTCTCTGTGGTAGGAAATCGTTAGGGTTGACTTGCATATTCAAATAGACATTTTTGGGCAGCTATGGCCTCACTGTTCCTTGCATCACAAGGATGGGATTGCTCTTCTACTTTAGGGTTCCCAGTAACTCCCGCAAAATCACTAGACTTAACCTGAAAGTTGAGTGCTTGTTAGTCCCCCTTTGGCCCAATGGAAAATTTTCCATTGTTCTTAAGCGCTCACCACTGTCAGCAACTCCTCAAACAGCGGATCGCCAAAGCTCATCTACCCCATTGAGGGCATTTGATCAAATTTTTGCACAAACTTGCGATGATTTGGAAAATGTAAATATAACGGAAGTTAAGGGAAACTTAAGAGCGCGATGCAAACCCTGCATGATTTGTTACCAATAATCAGCCATCCTATTATTTATGAAAGAGGGAACAGGGAAAACTGTTCCCTCTTCCCTGTTTTGACAAACGCAGTAAAACCGCTAGAACGGAATTTCGCTATACTCTGCGGTAGCTTTACCGTTACTAGCGACAGGAATAGGTACTGAAATATTTGCTCCTACACCAGCAACAGCCCCCACAGGTGCAGCAGGAACTACTGGAATAACCGGAGTATACCCAGAAGTAGGCTGTCCCCCAACCACAACAGTTCGTTCCACAGTCAACAGCATTTGATGATTGGGATTAGTATCATTGGGCTTGAAAATATTGAGTCGCCCAGATACAACATGGACAGCGCCAACACCCCCATTATTGAGAGCAACAGCAGCTTCCCCATAAGCTTGAAACCGTAGTGGACGTACCTTGTATCCAGAGCGATCGTAATATTTAAACGAACATTGTCCAGAAACATTCAAAGTTCCATCTTGAGTGTGAGAAGCTTGCAGAGAATCAATCCGAACTCTTAATTGTGCGTTATTCATGGTATTTTCCCATTATTGGTTCAAAAAATCAAGCGCTTCTGCGCCATAAGAAATATCCCGACACCATAAAAGTGCCGGAATATTATAGTAAGCGTTCAGCTATCAGCAGTCAGCAGTCAGCTAATTCGACTTTTAGCGCTAATCTCTCTTTATTTTGCCCCTAAGAAGAGACAGTCAATTCCCGACCGAAGCTTCCTCGCTGATACCTGAAGGCTGAACGCTTACATATTATAGAAATGCCATTCGCTTAGAAATCGCTTTGCTCTGAATTAGTTTGGTCAGATGAATTAGGAGAA
This sequence comes from Planktothrix sp. FACHB-1355, assembly GCF_014748295.1. Lineage (NCBI taxonomy): Bacteria > Bacillati > Cyanobacteriota > Cyanophyceae > Oscillatoriales > Microcoleaceae > Planktothrix > Planktothrix sp. FACHB-1355. Next base: position 30,097 of record NZ_JACJUP010000007.1, read on the forward strand.
TTAGCCAGAGAGTTAGAATTAGGATTAGAGCCAAGTAATTCCAGATTATTAGCCCGAATAACAGGCTTAACTCGCTGTTGACCAGTAACTTGGTCAGTCCATTCATCAAACTTCAATTCACCCTGAATACCGATTAAGCTGCCCTTATCAGTGTAATTAGCAGCCACTTCCGCGATATTACCCCAAATTTCCACCGCAAACCAATCAGGCTCCGAATCTTTCTTGCTAGTGCGACGGTTAACAGCCAAAGAAAGCTTTGTCAGGACAGCGCCACTCTCAAAATACTGAGTTTCTGGCTTCTGACCAACTCGACCAACAAGATTGATAATATTGAGGTTATCAGACATATTAATTTCCCCAGTAATGCTCTTTTTGACAGCGCGACAGCGCCACTTTAAAATGAGTTGAGAAGTTACCATCAATCTCCGTTAGATGCGTTAGATTGATGGTAATATTTATTAAGCAGCCGTCTTAGCTCTGTACTCTTGGATACGCTCAAAAGTCTCGTTAGCTCGCCGACCAATTTCATTAAGAGTCAGCAGTTGACAAGCCAATTCCAAAAGCTCTTGATTATCAGCTTCAGCCAAAGTTTGATAAACTTGACTACGAACCAACTTAGCATCGTGAGCTTCAGTAGTCGAATCCGCTACTGCTTGCCAATAGCGCCTATTCTCTGCTAATTCAACTACTTGAGACAAAAGCTTCTTACGATTAATGCGAATTCCAAGTGAACCAAGTGAAATAGACATTAGGAGTCTCCAAACTTTTCAGAATTTAAGATGCGTCAGCAAAAAAATACCTCTGACAACCAAGGAGTTGTCAGAAATATGATAAATTCAACATTTTTCTACCAAATCTACAGATTATCGAGGGGAACTTTGTTAGCTAAAGCAGCAGCCAATTCGTGATGTTCTAACTTAGTTCGACCTTCAATTCCATATTTGTTGGCTAACTTTTTGAGCTTGGTTTTACTCAGTTCCAAAAGTTGCTGTTCTGTAGCTAGATTTGGGATATCCATCGAAGTTTTCTCAATCGATTCCACAAGCTCTAATGCGCTTTCTCCAGACTCAACAAATTTTTCAGAATCTTCCACAGATTCAGCTATTTCAGGCGCAGAACCTTCTATTAAGTTATCCATTGAATTTGGTTCAGATGACTCCACAATATCAACAGATTCTCTCGGAGTAATTCCCACAAGTTCATCCAGCGAAATTTCTCCAGTTACCTCCACAGACTCAGTGGTATTATCCACCTCTGTTAGTTGAGTTTCTGCAAGCAGAAGCTCTGTTTCAGAATGGCTCACTTCCTGACGTTCTACAAATTCTATATTTGAGGTAAACTCAGAAGTTTCCCGTGCAATGTTGCTGACCTGTGTTAGTGTAGGACTACTTAAATCAGCCTTACAATTCTCCTGAAAATTAGCACCAGATTCTAGGATGGATAAAGCCTTGTCAGGCAATTGAGAGAAAACGATCGTAGCGTCTTGTTTGTGGATAGAAGAACGAAACTTAGCACCAGCTTGTCTTAGTTGAGAAGCCAAAGTATTAAAATTGTCGATCGGAACTTTATGAGTAGGTAAAAGAGTTGGA